>DCIO01000069.1:35815-64036 GCA_002315885.1 Lentisphaeria bacterium UBA1724 | reverse complement strand
ACGCCGTCGCTACTCCCTAGGCTACCTAGGCTACCTTCCGACGGCGGGGACGCCGTCGGGGCACCCTAGTTATCCCCCAGAACCATCGCCTTAACCAGCATCACCAGCGTCTGCATGGGTGTGCGCTGGGTGGCTTCAGCGATTTTGTCTGCGGCGGAGCGGATTTCGGGATCGGCGGCCAGTGTGAGGATTTGTTCCAGCAGTTCATCGGTCAGACGCGGTGAAGCGGGGACCTCCACGGCGGTGTTTTCGACGCCCGTGCCGTGCAGGAGGAATTCCACGCTGGTCTGCAGTGCCTCGGCCATCTTTTCCACGCGACGCGGGGTAGTGGTAGCGGCATTGACTTCCAGTTTGGTGTAGAGACTCTGGGAAACGCCCAACTTCGTGGCCATCTCGGCCTGGCTCAGGGCCAGTTTCTTGCGGAAATAGCGCAGTTGGGTAGCGAGGCTGACCTCGCCTTCGGGGAAGACTTTTACTTTTGGCATGGTTGTGTATGATAGATGAGGATTGCGTCTAAAGCGGGAACTGTGAAATTGAAGTCATCGCCCTGGAGAGCCTGTGGTTCCTTGGCGGTCTCATGTAATTGGGCGTTCTGCAATGGGGTGCCGAAATGCACGCGGGCTTCCTGGGGCTTCTGGGTATAGTTGACCAGCAGAGTCAGGAAATTCTCCCCTCGGCGCCAAGTCGCGCAAAGCACGGCGGGTTTCTGGACGACACCAGGCACCTCCTTGCGATAGAAGGGCATGGTATCGCAGACGACCTCGGGAGAGGCCTCCATCCGTCCGTAAAGCAGATACTCCTTTGCGGCGGTCTTGCGCCAGGCCAGGAGGTTCGTCAGCAACTTCAGCACCACGGACTGGTCGGGAGCCTTGGTGTCCCAGGGACAGCCCCAGCCCCAATGGATGTCGCCCTCCTTGTTGGTCACCAGCGACAGAAGATTTCCGTAGGCGAAATGCCAGGCGAAATGGAATTCCAGGAAATACGGCGCCTTCTCGCAATCGCAATACCAGGCAACGCCGCACATATTCCCCGAGAAGCCCAATGCGTATTCGTGGAAGAGATATGCGTAGAGCGGAACGGGTTCGCCGTTGATCCAGGTATTGAAGTAGCGCACGTCATTCAGACGGCAGGCCTCCATGAAAGGCAAGGCGGAAGTATTCTCGCAACCGATTGCAAGGGTATCCTTTCCCGCCTCAACAGCGCCATCCATCACCTGCCGCATGGCCTTTGCCATCCAGGGACCGGGAAGATGCGGATGGCCATGCCCCTTGGAGTAGCAGGGAGCGGCAGAACCACCGCAATTCTGATCGAAATACTGCAGGTAGTCAATGCCGTGGTTCTGGCAGGAAGCCACCTCACCCTTCACCACATTCCGCGTGTATTCCCGACTGGGACACAGGTCGTATCCGATGCGCTGACCCGCCAAAGCGTGATTGCAGATCGAGGAGGCCTTCTCCTGCTTCGGGCCGATGCAGATTTCCTTCTCCACACCCTCTTCCACAAAGCGCTTGCAGCAGTTGTAGGAGTGGTCCACAGCGCTGTATTGGGTCCAGCCGATGCCCGATGCGTAGAGCCCGATGAAGTCCCCCTGAGCATGCAGGGCGTCAGTGAATTTCTGGAGTTCTTCCGCGCCACCGTATGGCGGCCAGACGAAGGGCGGCGCCCAGGGAGCGGTGCCCTCCCAGTGCATCAACAAGGGCATCAGGGAATTTCCGGGCAGGAGCTTGTGGTATCTGTTGACCACGTCCATACCCTTGATGTAAGGATAGTAGGTCGAATTGGGCCCCATCTCGTAATGGTCGAGACCCTCGCCCTTCACGGGATAAATCACCATCAGCGGATCCCTGTCAAACCACGCAGGCATATTCCCCTGCAATTTGGAAGGCAGGCGCCCCGTGGACTCCAGCCATTCCCGCTGGATCTCCGCCGCCTGACGCCATCCCCCACGGAACCCCCGCATCACCACCTGGTAATCCAGGAAATTCTTGCCACCCGTGAACTGCTGCTGCAAGAGCGTGCAGGAGCCATCGTCTTCCGGACGCACTTCCAGCAATTTCAGGGAGTCATTCAAGTCCTCGTAGCCCACATACAACCCGCAATCGCCACGCAGGACTGCATGGAACTGCGCACTGACAGGCCCGGGATAGAAGTAGCGTATCATGCAGGGCGTGTAGCCGATGTAGTCGCTGCCAATCTCGCGACCTAAAAGACGCTGGAAGCAATCCAGCCCCTCGGGACCGATATACATGCCCTCGGCGTAGGTAGTCAGATAGCGGAAATCCTGGGCGACCTGCAGATGCACCACGGGGAAGTCAATCCACTCCAACTCCACCAGGTCGTCATTGATCTCCATGGAAATCCCCCAGCGCAACTCCTCGGCAGAACGCTCCAAGGTGACCAGGGCAGAACCAGAACGCAAGAATCGCTCGTCCCCAGAAAAGCGCAGGATGGTGCGATTGCCCTGTTCCTCGAAGTTGACTTTCTTGAAAATCGACGAGGAAAACCGCAACGGGTTGCCAATCTTGTCCCGCAACTGGAAGACAAACAACGGCCTTGGCGTGTCGACGAACTCAACCCCGTCAACACACAAGGACGACACTGCGCCGTCTTCACGGAAATTCAAAGTAATAGCAGGCATTTGTGCAATTTATATAGGTATTTTTTGCAAGACAACATAATATACTGCACAAATTTTGTTTCATTCGGTTTGCAATACACAAACCGAAGCCCCCTGTCCCTAGTAACCTAGGAATAATTTCGCAGAACAGACAACCCCAGGGCCAGTCGTGCGCGGAATCCCTCGGGACTATGGGTATTTGTCACGGAGAGCTGCATGGCGGCTCCGATGAGTTCGTCAAAGAACATCTCTGCCACCTGGGTATAGTGGATTGCCTTGAATTCCCCCCGCTCCGTCCCTTCGCGTATCAGACGTGCCAATGTCAAGCGCAAATAGACCGTATATCGCATCACGCGTCGGCGCACATTCTCACCATCCCGTCTGCGGTCAATGAGGAAATCCACCAAGGCATTCAAAAACGCCACATTCTGTTCGATGAAGTCAATCAACCTCAGCATAATCATCTGGATTTTCTCGGAAGCAGGGCGGTCGGGATTTTCCTGGACGAACTGCTGGAATTCCTGGCGGAAGTTCTCGGTGATGTAATCCAGGACCGCATCGAAGACCTCCCGCTTGGTGGAATAGTATCGATAGATGACCGTACGGCTGATGCCACAGCGATCCGCAAGGAGTCTCGTGGTGAATTGCGGATACCCCAATTCGCTGAAAAGCTTCATGGCCTCCTGAACAATCGTCAGAAGCCGCTGATTATGGTCGACATGCCGTTTCACGTTGCTGCGCGTTGTCTAGTATTTCGTAGGACCTTCCAGGAAGCCCACGGCTTCCAGGAACGCGGGGTTGCAATCCTTTCGCTGGGAGAATTCATCCTCGGTATTGTAGTATCCCTGGTTGTAAGTCACCATCAGATGTTCGAAGAGTTCCTTCCATTCCACCAGCGTCCGTTTCGCCAGGGCGTTGAGTTGTTCGGGAGTGTCCTCATGGCGTTCCAATGCCAACCGCGCCCTGCCCTCAGCCATCTGCTGCGCCTTGGAAATTTCCTGAATCATATCGCAGTAGCGCAATTCGGAAATCTGTGAGACCAGGTTATACCGCCACCAGGCACACCCTTCGGGATCGTAGGTCCGAGGACTGCCATGGGAGAACTCCGCAGGCAACTGCGATACCGCCAGCGGCACAAAGGGCACCTCCGCCGGACGCCCCATGGCCATCCAGCAGATGCCCCCCGCCTCGCAAATATACGCATAGCCCGTATCCGTCATGGAAATCGGACGCTCCCAGGCGCCGCGCTTCTTCTCCTCATCCGTGGGACGGGGGTGGTTGGGATTGCCCCAGGGCCCCGCCGCCGCGCCTTTGGTCAAGTCGAATTCCGTTCCCTCCAGATGGTCGCGGTAGATGCCAAAGAGCTGCTCCAGTTCGATGGGACGGTCGGGTTTCACCGAGAAGGGATACTGCTTCGTCAGGAATCCCTCCGCTTTCGCAGGGAATTTCTTCGAAGGCGCCACCAAATCCATGGCACGCCACACACGGCGCAGGGAGTAATACGGGTGGTGGTATTCACCCACGGAACGGTCCGCAGTCCAGTCGTAGGACGGATTGCGTTCCACTTCCGCCCGCAACCGCGAGCACATCTTGTAGTCGGGAGAATGGATGTCCAGCTCCCGGATGCGCAGGAGATTCGCCTCCACAAAGAACTCCCCATCGGGAACACGACGGGCACACCAGAGCCCGCTGACGCCCTCATCGGCAGGAGCCATCTCCATCACCCAGGCGTCATTGGCATCTGCCACCAACAGCGTCTCGCCAGTACCATAGTAGCCGTATTCCACCAGCAACTCGCCCATCAATTCCACGGCCTCCTCGGCTTTCGCACAACGCTCCAAGGCCACACGCGCCAACTCCGCAGAATAGAAGAGGCGCTTTCCTGGCTCGGGAGGACAGAGGTTCTTGGCGGTGGAAGTGCATTCGCCAAACATCAACCCCACTTCATTCATGATGCCATAATTGCCGTCCAGGTAGGCGTATGTATGACGCACCTGGGGAATCTCTCCAATCGGCATGGTGGGCAGAGTCTGCCCCAATGAATCCGCGTATGCGTCCGGTCTGCCTGGAATATAGAAACGCGGAATGATATACGCATTCCATTGAGGCAAGGCCTTCTCGCAAATGCCACAAGGATACACGGGACGCTTCGCCCCTTCGGGCCAATCCTGGGCGGGAACATAGACAATGCGGTGATCCGCCAAGGCATCATCACAGGAGTGGGCGACACGCATCTTCCCATCCGCACTGGCACCTGGAGTGACAATCAAAGTGGTACAACTGCTATTCGACATCTTTTGTATTTTCCATTTCTCGACGAATCAAAGCATCCGTCCTTCCACATTCCGGTCTCTACCGAAGAGGTCCTTCCGTATGACGACCTCCGACAATCCCGCTTCTTTCAGGGCATCCGCAAGAACCGCGCCCTGCGTTTCACCCATCTCCAACAACAGCGCCCCGCCCCGCTTCAGCCACTGCGGTGCCTGGGCGATGATTGCCTTCTCCAGCGCCAAGCCTTCGTCTGCGGCCTCCAACGCCATCCGTGGCTCGTAGTCCTTGACCACCGATGGCAAATCACGGTATTCCTCCGGTGTCACGTAGGGCGGATTGGAGGTAATCAAATCAAAGCGCATTCCCGCGGGCACCCCACCAAAGAGGTCCCCCAAACGGAATTCGCAGTTGGTGATGCCCGTCAACGCGAGGTTTTTTTGCGCCCAGACGAGTGCCTCGGGAGACAAGTCCACGCCCAGACAATGCAACTCCGGCCGTGCGTGAGCAATGGCCAGCGGAATTGCCCCAGAACCCGTGCATAAATCCAACACACGCCCGCCAGCAGACACACCCGCCAGCAATTCCAGTGCACGCTCCACCAACCCCTCGGTCTCAGGACGGGGGATCAAAACACCAGGCCCCACTTGCAATTCCAAGTCGTAGAATTCCACGGACCCCACCACATACTGGAAGGGCTCTCCAGATATCCGACGGTCAATCCAGGAATCCAGGGACGACGGGGAAACACCGCCAGGAAATTTCCGCGACAGCAATTCCACCATCCAGCGGCCTTCCTGGTCGGCATTCTCCACACCGCCCGCCGATAGACGACGGCATGCGTAAGATATCTGGGAGAAATCAATCACGACAGAAATTCCTAGGACAAGTCATGCTGTGTGACATCCAAATCAATATCCCGATCTTTCAGACGCTTCGCATAGAAAAGCCGAATGACATTCAACCCATCCATCGCAGAGTCGCAGAAATGGAAGAGATTCAAGTCCTCGGGAGAAATCACACCCAAATCCGCAAATGCCTTCCAGTTAATCAACGTCTTCCAGAACTCACTTCCGAAGAGCAGAATCGGGATTCTGGGAGTAATCTTTGTCTGAACGAGAGTCAGGGCTTCAAAAAGCTCGTCCATGGTGCCGAAACCGCCAGGGAAACACGCCAATGCGGAGGCGCGCTTCATGAAATGCATCTTACGCATGGCAAAATAGTGGAAGGGGAACTCCATGCCAGGAGTGATGTAGGGATTCGATTTCTGCTCAAAAGGCAATTTGATCGTCAGACCAATGGACATGCCGCCCCGTTCCGCAGCGCCGCGGTTGCCCGCCTCCATGATGCCAGGGCCACCACCCGTAATCACCACCATCTGGGTACCTCCAAAGGTCTCCTGGTCATACTCGGTCACCAGGGAGGCAAACTCACGGGCCATCTCGTAATAGTGACTCCCTTTGACCGCATACTCACAATCCGCAACCGCTTTCTGTAAATCGGGATTGGAGGGGTCCGCTGCCAATGCCGCCTTCGCCTTCTCCAAATTCCCATTGGCCTCCTCCGCAGAACGCAGACGGGCACTGCCAAAAATCACTACCGTGGATGTCACGTGATGGCGACGCAAAACATCCTCGGGCTTCATGAACTCCAACGCCAAACGCATGCCACGGCACGCCCCTGAACGCAAAAATTCCTTATCGTCAAATGCTAATGGAATGTTTTCAGGCATTTCAAACGACTCCTTTGGTTGAATTCGTGATAGTTTGAACCAGGGAAAACTCACCCTGGGGAAATATACCCCTCTTTACCCATCTCGTAGGCAGGAAAAGCGTCGGACACAAAAAAAACGCGCGAAACGCAATTGCATTCCGCGCGTTATTCTGCTCAATTCAGTTCGAATTAGCGCATTCCAGCGGGGGGCATGCCCATGCCGGGAGGCATGCCACCAGGCATACCCATGGGATCCATCCCGTTGGGATCCATCTGAGTTGGAGCGGGCATCTCACGACGGAGCTTCTCAATCTCATCCACCCATTCCTTGCCAGAACCATCCTCCTTGTCCACCAGGAAGTAGCCATTCTCCTGCATCCACTTGGGCAGTTCCAATGCCTCGAAATCAATCACCTGACGCTCAATCAGGGTATTGCGGACTTTCTCAACAAAAGTCTTCATGGGAATCCAGAACTCAGGCTTCGCAGTACGCAGGCTGGCGGTGGGCTTGGTGATATCGGGAACATAGTAGTTGTCGCGGAAGGACTTCGCCGTATTCTCGTAGATATACGCGTCAATCCGGGACTCCACTTCCACATCCACCTGACCACAGCGGTTGGTGATGTAGGCGGCTTTCAGCTCCTCGTTCACATCGGGATAGAACTTCGCCTGGTCCTCCAAGTCCAAGTCCTCCTTGATGATGGTACGATTGCCCAGCTGGACATATTCGTCCGTGGCGGAACGGTAAGGCTGATTGTCAATGATGGCGGCGGCGCCACGGCCACCACGCAAAATCAGGCTGACGCGCTCGTTGATACGGACCATCTTGAAACGCTCTTCCGCCTGCTCGCGAATGGCGCGCTTCTGGTCCTCGGGATGAATCGCCTCTTCGGCGGCTTCCTCGGCATCAATCTCAATCTGACTCACCAGGGCATCCAGGCTCTTCGGTGGAGTGCGGTTGAAATTCTTCCAGTTCAGAGAGATGCCAGGAATGCGCAGCAAGGAGAAATCACCCAGGGCCTCAGAACCACGCGGGGCGGAAACAAAACCGCCCTTGCCATCACGCTTGCGGCCGATATCCGTGGGCAGTTCCTTATAACGACGATAGACCAGGTTCTCAACCTGATTCGCAACACGCTCCAGGGTCAAAATCTGACGGACCTGCTCACGACGCTTGTTGATTTCAGCATTCCGCTTGTTCTCCATCTCCTGCTTACGGGTCTCCCAGGAAATCTCCTCAATAATGGAACCCTCTTCCTCCGTCGCCGCCTCCTCTTCTTCATCCCACCCATCCTGGGCGGAAACAGTAGGAGCGGCTACACAAAAAGCGGCAACGGTCACTCCGCACAGCAGAGAACGCCAGAGATTTTGCAGTTGAATCTTCTTCATGGTTGGTATTTCGTAAGAAATAATGAGTGGATACAAGGAAAGCGTGAATAGAAGCACTACACAATGTATTGCATATTCGGACTTTCTCCAAACATAATACGAACTTTTTTGATTTCTTTATAACTTTTCCCACTTTTTTATACTCTTTTTGGTAAATCATCCAAATTTAACATCGGGCACAACGACCAAATCCCTCAATAACGCTTTGCATCTTAGGCGGGAAAGGTTACAACTTCTACGGGCGCGCCTGTGTACACGCGCTATATTTGTACAACTCCCATTTGACAAAATCATGAGCACCTACGAAGACATCTGGTACGCAGCCCGCTCCACCCAGGTCGTGTACATGCCGCCGAAACTCCTGGAGACCTTCGGCGAATCCCATGTGCACTATCTGGTGGTATCCGAAGACATGGACCGCCCAAATGCCCTGAAGCTACGCAGCGGCATCGTCACAGCGGAACGCCCACGCATCGTCACTCCCAGTTATTTCCGTCAACGCGCCGTAGACAACTTCGGTGAAGATGCCCAGAAGTATTTTGACGAGGTGCTCTCCCGTGAAGTCAATGCCCGTTTTCTGGAATACGGCCTGCGCTTCGGCAAGCAGGAATTCCACGAGGAGGCGGTGTCGGGAAATGCCCAGGAAATCGCGGAGCAAGCCGCCGCAGATGCCCAGGACGACCTGGAGAAACTCCAGGGTGTCATCATTGGTCCCGACGACGCCTGGGAGGTCTCCCTGATGCACTTCATCACCCAACTCGTCCAGCACTCCCTGCCCTTCCATGCACGGGATATCGCACGACAGGGGCTCTTCGAACTCCAAAACGGAGTCCCCAGGGCAGTCCTGGCGGAACTGGAGGGCGATTTCAACCGCTGCACTACCCTGGAAGAAGCTCGGAATCTCGGCGCAAAGCTACGGGAATACGGACTCTTCCAGCAATTTGAGGACCGCTTCTACGAACTCTACAGGAGACTCTACGGAAATGCCTGATAAGATCTTTCTGCAAATCGCCCCCGAAGACCGTGATCTGATGCCCGCCAAACAGCACGCCTCCGATGCGGCATACGACCTGCGCAGCGCCAAGGAGATGACCATCCTGCCTGGCCAGCGGGCCGCAGTCCCCACGGGCGTCCGCATGCAGCTGCCGCTGGATTTCGTGGCGGAAGTCCGCCCCCGCAGCGGTCTGGCCCTGAAGCAGGGCATCACCGTACTGAATACCCCAGGAACCATCGATGCGGGATACCGCGGAGAAGTCCAGGCAATTCTTATGAATTTCGGCACGGAGCCCTTCGAAATTCACCGCGGAGACCGTATCGCTCAACTGCTCTTCCAGCGCCTCCCCGCCACAGAACTGGTGCTGGTGGACTCCCTCGAAGAGAGCGACCGCGGCGAAGGCGGCTTCGGCTCAACGGGACGATAAATCAATGCTTAATGCTTGATGCTTAATGCTTAATGAAGGATGGGGAGGTATCCCCATACCCCTCTTCTTCAATTCGGAATGCTTAATGCTTGATGCTTAATGAAGGATGGGGAGGTATCCCCAAATTCACGCTTTCATGAAGAAACGCCCCCGCAAACAACGCCATCCACGCCGTCGTCTTCCCCGACGGCTGATGACTCTTGTGGGGATGCTGGTGCTTCTCTCCCTGACTTTTGCCATCCGTCTCACTCTCCAGAAGCGCACAGAAGTCAGAAATGAGCAGGATGTCCTTCCGCTCATCCACGAGGCCGCTGCCACACACGACCTGCCTGTGACCCTGGTTCGTGCGCTGGTCTGGAAGGAGAGCCGCTTCAATCCCAATGCCGTCGGCTCCAAGAAAGAGATCGGCCTCATGCAAATCACCGATGGCGCGGTAACCGACTGGGCCAATAACCACCATCGCAACAAACCAAACCGCAAAGAACGCTTCGACCCCGCCACCAATCTCGACATCGGGTGCTGGTATCTGGCACGGGCAGGACACCACTGGGATGGCTATGCCTCCCGAGATATCCTACAACTGGCCGAATACAATGCGGGACGCACAAAAGTCCTGCGGGACTGGAAACCCGAAGACCCCGCGCAGGAAATCCTCCTGGAACAAATCACCTTCCCTGGCACACAGGATTACGTCCGACAAATTCTGAAACAGCGACAATTCTACGACGACCAGGAAATCCCACAGCCTTCTCCCTCTGTAAATCATGACGACCCCTGAATCCAATTCCGACGCAAAATTCCAGGCGGCAGTGGCGCTGCTCAGCGACGCCGACGAGGTCATTGCCTCGAAGGCCCTGGAAATCATCCTCCGCAGCGGCAGAGGGGAGGAAGTCCTGGCTACCCTGCAGGACAGCACCGACGAAAATGCCCGCCGACATGCACAGCAACTTGGCTCCATGATTCAGCAGGAACGACTCCTCCAGCACATGGTCAAGGAGTACGAACAGGCGCGACTGGACATCCTGACCGCACTCACCGACATCGATCTGCTCTACGATACCAGCAGCTCCCTGCCTTACCTCAAAAAACTCCTCCAGGAATTGCTGGATAATTTCAAACCCCGCAAAAAAGAGCTCTCCCTCAAAGACGTGACCTCCTTCATGGACGTGGAGGGCTTCTATGTCCCACCACTGCCATGGTTCGCCATCGAGGGATATCTGCTGGGGGATGTCCTCAGCGGCGATGGTCTCGCAACACCACTGGTCCTGGCAGTCCTCTGCCAGACACTGGGACGGGCACACGGCATCAACATTGACATCGCCATCTGCAACGGCTTCGTCTGCGTCATCTATGACGAGGTCATCTGCACCCCCGAACACGGCTGGAGATGCAGGAAACTGGCACAGGAGGACGAAGTCATCAACCTGAACAACCAGCAACTCCTGCAACTCTACCTCCATCAACTGCTCGTAAGCTCCATTGCGACCTGGGAGGCTTACGACGTCCATCTCTTCCTGGAAATCCTCCAGCGCCTCTACGGCATCCAGGACAACCCGCTGCCCTACCCCTTCGGCCCCCTGGACGTCCAGAAACAGGACACTGACCAGGAGAAGTCCCCCGAGACACCACACCCAGGAGAATAGCCATGAACGAAATCCGCATCGCTTTCCTGCGGGCACTCGCCCAGATCACACGACTGGATTTTCTGAAAGAATCCCCCCGACAGCCCTTCGCGTACTTCTGGCTGGTGGTCGTCCGCGCCTGTCTTGGCGTGGCATACGCCTTTGTGGCGGCATTCCTCTTCTGGCTGCTTCGTTCACCCATCCTGGCGGGTATCCTGGCCACAATCGCCCTCCTAGTGCTCCATCACTACCTCACAAGCACCCCAGAAGCCACCGCCCCCACGCAATTCCGCAAGGCGCTCTTCCCTGGCGAGAACCCCACCGCCGACCTGCTGGCAAACCTCGTGGTTCCACTCCTGCTGATGCTTTTTATCCTGGGCGGACACGCATTCTGGCTGCCCGCAATCCTGGCATTGGGCACCGCGGCAGGCATCCAATTCACCCATAATGCAATGACCGCCGCGGACTCCCAACAGCACTCCACCGACAGGAAATCCTGGATTGCCGCGGTAATCGCACTTGCGGTATTTGCCCTCCTGCCATGCTGCGGGAATTCCGACGCGCTACGCGCCGCATTCCTCCGTGCGTTCTTCCTCCTGGCAGGGATGTTCTTCGGCACACAGTGGCTTGCCTCCTCAAAACTGAAAACCACTTCCTTCCACGCGAATTGCCTCCTGGGCACCGCCATGGCACTCCTTCTGGCACTCATCGCCAACGCATTGTAAAGTCAAAAACTACTACATAACATGAAATCCTCCGACAACAACACCGAATTTACCGAAGAACAGCTTGTGGTCTACGTCGTCTCCCTGGGATGCGCAAAGAATCTCGTGGATGCCGAGGTGGTCTGCGGGACACTGGCCGCCAATGGCGTCTATCTGACCGATGATCCCGAAGACGCACATATCATCTTCATCAATACCTGCGGTTTTATCCAGTCCGCACGAGACGAAGCAGAGAGCGCCATCAAGGAAGCGCTGGCCTGGAAGAAGCGCGGCCAAAAGCAGGGACTCTTCCGAAAGATTGTGGTAGGCGGTTGCCTGGCACAGCGCAGCGCGCCCGAATACGCCAAGAAATTCCCACAAGTGGATTGCTGGACCGGCATCGACACCGCACCCCGTATCCATGAACTGCTGGCGGAGGTCATCGCACAGGGCGAAGATACCCCCGCGGAGCCCGTCATCAAAATCGACACCCCTACCCCACAGTGGCTCTATGACGAGACCACCCCGCGCGTCCAAACCACCCCCGAATCCTACGCATACGTCAAAATCGCCGAGGGCTGCAATCACCGCTGCGCCTTCTGCGCCATCCCCGGCATCCGCGGCAATCTCCGTAGCCGCGATCCCCAGTCCGTTCTCAAGGAATGCAAGCAGCTCCTGGAAAATGGCGTAAAGGAACTGGACCTCATTGCGCAGGATACCACCGCATACGGCGTCGACCGCAGAAATTCCGATGGTGCCACCCTGGTGAAGCTCCTGAAGGAAATCGACGCACTGCCGGGGGAGTTCTGGGTCCGCGTCCTCTACACCCACCCCGTGCACATCACAGAGGAATTCATCGACCTCCTTGGCACCTCCAAACACCTGGTGCCCTACCTGGATGTGCCACTCCAACACATCAACACACCCGTCCTCAATGCCATGCGACGCGGAAAAAATGGCGATGACACCAAGAAACTCATGAACGCAATCCGCGAAAAGTATCCCCAGATCACCATTCGCACCACCGTCATGACGGGCTTCCCTGGCGAAACCGAAGAGGCCTTCCAGCAACTGATGGCATTCGTCCAGGATTTCCAATTCGACCGCCTGGGCGCATTCGCATTCTCCCCCGAACCCGGAACCCCCGCATACGATATCCAGGAAGGACGGGTGCCTAAGAAAATCGCAGAAAATCGCAAGAATCAGCTCCTGGCACTGCAGAAGAAAATCTCCCTGAAGCGCAACCAGGCACTCATCGGCACCACCATCACCGTCCTGGCGGAAGAACAGGCGGACAAACGCCACTGGATTGGCAGAAGCATGGGTGATGCTCCCGAGGTGGACCAGACGGTTACCATCGACCTGCCCCCCAAGTGCACCATCCAGGGCAACTCCTTCGTCAAGGTCAAAATCACGCGCGCCAGCGACTACGACCTGGGCGGCGCCATCGTCCTCTAACCCCACGCCAAGACCATGTCTTATCTCCTGGATTCAAACGCCAAGACGTCTTTTCTGACGAAGATTCCACGCAGTGTGCGTCTTGTACTGGGCATCGCACTGTGCATCCTCATTCTTCTGCTGATTATCTTCGCCATACGCACCAGCGTCCGCGAACTCTATCGGAAGAACCGCTCATTCGTGCTGGAACGCATTGAAATCTCCACGGAAAGCGAGTTGCTCAAGCGTGAAGTGGAGACTGCCCTCAATCTGGTGGGCATCCGCCAATTCGACAGCTACCTCCCAGACCTGCCACTACGACAACTCCGGGAGACACTCCTGGAAAATTCCCGCATCAACGATGTCAGAATCCGCCGTTTCTATCCCGACAGCCTCCGCATCGAGGTCATTCCACGCATGCCTGTCGCCATCCTACACTTTTCCCCAAATTCCGGAAAAGGCGAATTGCTGATTGACCAGGACGGCATGGTCCTGCCACGGAATGTCTCTGCCTCCAGCACACACCTCCCCACGATTATCGGCATCAAGAATCCCGCGGAATTCCAGGAAGGGAAGCGTTCCGAGGACAAGGCCATCCAGGCATTCCTGACCTTCCTGAAGGAGTCCCGTCTCCGTCCCGAAGGCAGCGAATACGAAATCATCAATGTGAAACTGGATGACAAGAATGACCGCATGACCCTCATCTTGAAAGCCAGTGGCGTCTTCAAGCCTGGCGCTCAGATGGTCATGCCCCTGGAAGACGTGCCTGGAGAACTCAATCGCATCCAGATGGTGGTGGAATTGCGCAGAAATGCCAACGAGACAATCAGCTATATCAATGCGACCTACAATAACATCCCCGTCAGACCTTGAGCGGGATAAGACGCCGCTGCTGCTCCATTGTTGCTGCGGCCCCTGCGCCACCGCATGCGTGGAACGGCTCCTTCAGGAAGAACGCCCCTGCGCACTCTACTTCTCCAATTCCAATTTGGATACACAGGAGGAATTCGACAAACGCCTGGATGCCCTCCAGACCGTCGCACGGCATTTCGGTATCCAAGAAGTGGTGGTGGATCCCTACCGACATGACCTGTGGCTCCAACACGTCTCACAGGTACCCGATTACGATAAACTCCCTGAACACAGCGCACGTTGTGCGAAGTGCTTCCAGTGGTCACTAGAACGGGCCGCTCAAATGGCAAACGCCCGTGGAGAGAAATTCTCCACCAGCCTGACCGTCAGTCCCCACAAGGACTCCAAGGTCCTGCTGGCAATCGGCGCGACACACGACAATTTCGCGCCATACGACTTCAAAAAGAAAAACGGCTTCCTCCGTAGCACCATCATCGCACGAGAACTGAATATCTACCGTCAGAACTACTGCGGATGCGAATTCTCCAAGGCCTCGATGAAGCACGATAACGAATAAGATAATCACATCATACTAAAAAAATGGAACCCATTCTTCTTTGGCCCAATTCTCCCGAGCGCACCACCGCCATCGGTCGCCCTGCACTGCTGCCCTTCCTGCACGATGGCGATGAAATCCGTCCCTGTATCCTAGTGATTCCTGGCGGCGGTTACTCCTGCGTCTGCCACGGCTACGAAGGAAGCGACGTGGCGGAGGAATTCCGGAAACTGGGCTTCCATGCCTTCGTGCTGGACTACCGCTGCGGCAACGACCAATGCCGTTATCCCGTTCCCCAGCAGGATGCCGCCCGAGCCATGAAGCTCATCCGCGCCCACGCACAGGAATTCCACGTGGATCCCGACCGCATCTCATCCCTGGGCTTCTCCGCAGGCGGACACCTGGCGGGATGCCTGGGAACCGCAATCATCGACGATGTGGACGCAAGCTACGGCGACGAAGCAGACGCCTACTCCGCCCGCGCCAATGGCATGGTACTCTGCTATCCCGTTGTCCGCTTCGACATCCCCACGGGGCATATCTCCTCTGGCAAAAACCTCCTGGGCACCGAAGACACAAAGGCATACCAGCCCTTTGATTTGATTGCACGAGTGGACGACAAGACCCCGCCTACCTTCATCATGCACACCGTCGCCGACCAGGTGGTCCCCTATATCGGTTCCGTGATGCTGACGGAGAAACTCGCCGACAAGAAGATCCCCGTCTCCCTGCATCTCTTCCCCTTCGGGCCACATGGTGCAGGCCTCGCCAAGGATACCATCGATACCATCCTGTGGCCTGAAGCCGCCGCAAACTTCCTCACCCGCGCCTGGAATACCACCACCACAAAGTAGCCCACCACTATGCCCCGCAACGCACGACAGCATTTTCCCGAAGACTACGTGGCAAATCTCCAGACTGCCGCACAGACGATTGCCGAACAATCCAAGAACACCCTCGCGGGCTTGGAGCCCATGCCCTGCGCCTGGCTGAAACTCGCCCCCGCATATCCCTCGTTCTGCGACCAGGCCTTCGCATACAGAAACCAGATCTTCGCCTATCTCATCGACAAAGTGGATGCCGCGGGCAATTCCACCCTGGATGAGGAGGCAAAGAAGCGGCTGCTGGCGGTGGCCCACGAAAACAACCTGGTGCCCTGCCGCTTCCCCATCAAAGAAGACCACACGCCCCTGGAAGCCGAATGGAATCTCCGACACCTGGAGACCAATGACACAGTCGTGCCTCAAGCAGTCAGTTCCGACAGTCCTGTGCCCCTCTCTCACTGGGAACAACTGGAAATCGCCACACAGGTCACCGCAGAATGGCTGGCGGAAAACCGCGGCGGCGATGTGACTGCCACCTGCGCCATCCCTGGAGCCGACCCACAAATCTGGTTCCATGAAAATACAGGCGGACAGGCGTGGATACTGGTCCGGCTCCCCGATGACCCCGAATACAACGACGAGGAATTCCTCAAGGAACACCCCACTCTGAAAGCCTTCAATGGCTACGAATGCCGCGTCAAACTCACCCCCGACACAGACGCAACACAGGTGTATCGCGGACACGCAGCCACACCCTCCACCGACGGCCCCAAGAAAGTCCATGCCTCAGGCGAGAACCTCTTTGACGAGGAGGCCCCCCTGGGAGCACCACCGCCCTGCCAGCCAGAACCCGAAGAGGAAAAGGAAGTGGACGGAAAGGGATGCCTCGTTTTCCTCGTGGCGGGTATCGCGGGACTCCTGACTGCCGCCGCAACCGTTGTCAAGGCCCTCTGCTAACAGGGGAACCACGAAAATAGCGAAAACAGCGAAAAGTCTTTTCTTCTTTTTTCGTGATTTTAACGCATTTCGTGGTTCATTTCTATCGCGTTTCCCATGTCCAACGAGCTGCTCTGGTTTCTGGCGTTCATCGTCGATTTTGTCCTCTTGCTGTTGACCTATCGTCATCTAGGCAAGACGGGCCTCTATTCCTGGATTGTCCTGATGACCGTCCTGGCCAATATGCAGGTCCAGAAGACCATCGAAATCTTCGGAATCACCGCCACCCTGGGAAACATCGCCTACGCCTCCATCTTCCTGGCAACCGACATCCTCTCGGAACACTACGGAAAACACGAGGCGAAACTCGCGGTGCTACTGGGCTTCTTCACCATGCTCATCTCCGCGGTCGTTATGGCAATCTCACTCTGGTTCACCCCTGGACCACAGGATACCGCCAATCCCGCACTCCGACAGATTTTCCTCTTCCTGCCGCGGATAGGAGCGGCTTCTCTGGTGGCATATTTCATCAGCCAATTCCACGACATCTGCTCCTATCACTTCTGGAAAAACCGACTCCCAGGCATCAAATACCTCTGGATCCGAAATAACTTCTCCACACTGGTCAGCCAACTCCTGGATACACTGGTCTTCACTACTATCGCATTCTGGGGACGCTTCCCACGGGAGACCTTCCTCTCCATTATGCTCAGCACTTATCTCATCAAGGCCGCTACCGCTATCCTGGATACGCCATTTATCTACGCCGCCACATGGATGCACCAAAAGGGACTCGTAAAAGAACGATAACACACACCTTTTGAGTATTTTGTGTATTTTGTGGACAAAATCAGAACTTCTCCCAGTATTCCTTGGGTTCTTCATCAATTTCTTTTTCCCTTGAAGCCTCGCTAAGCCCCAATGCGATAAAGAGCTCTGGCTTGTGCCACGCAGCCAACGTTAAACCTATTGCGTAAAAAAGTCTCTCAAAAAAGCCCATCTTTGTTCCTCCCGATTTTTCCCCTCTACTATATATACGAATATTTTATCAAAATCTTTCACTCTGAAACAAAAAAAAGCCCCAACTCTGACGAGTTGAGGCAATTGTGGATGGTATCCCCGGGCGGAGTCGGACCGCCGACCAATGGTTTAGGAAACCACTGCTCTATCCACTGAGCTACGGGGACCCAAGGTATTTGCACCGCGGAATGCCCCTCGCTACGCTGGCCAAAGCCTGCTACGGCGAAGGGGTTCTGTGCGCCGCAATTTCGTTGCGGCGAAGAATTACATCGCCTGGCAGATGGTGATGGCGGCGACGCCGGCGATATCCTCGGCGGTGCAGCCGCGAGAGAGGTCGCTGACGGGCTTGGCAACGCCCTGCAGGATGGGGCCGTAGGCATCGGCACCAGCCAGACGCTGGACCATCTTGTAGCAGATGTTACCGCAGTTCAGATCGGGGAAGATCAGGACGTTGGCGGTGCCCTTCAGGGGGCTGGAGGGAGCCTTGGCGGCGGCCACGCTGGGAACGATGGAGGCGTCAGCCTGCAGTTCACCGTCCACGATGGCGTCGATGCCCTGTTCCTGGACGCGCTGGATGGTCAGTTCTGCGGCCTGGCGCATCTTGTCCACCATGTCGCCCTTAGCGGAGCCCTTGCTGGAATAGCAGAGGAAGGAGACGTGGGGCTGCTTGCCCAGGAGGCACTGGCAGGTCTTGATGGTAGCCATGGCGATGTCGGCCAGGCCTTCCACATCGGGATTGGGGGTCACGCCGCAGTCGGCGAAGATCAGCGTGGTCTCGCCATTGGGGGCGGGAGTCTTCAGATCCATGACGAAGCAGGAAGACGCGGACTTGAGGCCAGGGGCGGTGCCGATGCAGTGGAAAGCGCTGCGGAGCATATCGGCGGTGGAGGCGATGGAGCCAGCCACCATGGCGTCGCCCTTGCCCACCTTCAGCATCAGGTTGGCGAAGTACAGGCGGTTCAGAACCTGCTGCTGGGCCTGCTCCAGGGTCATGCCCTTGGACTTGCGGCGCTCGAAGAGGATGTTCGCCAGCTCGGGCAGCAACTCGGAGGTGGTCCAGTCAATCACTTCCACATCCAGACCGTCAAAGACGGACTTGTCGGGCAGTTCGGCGGGAGTGGCCAGAACGATGACCTTCGCCATCTTCTTGGTGGCGATGATCTTGGCGGCTTCGATGACGCGGGCATCCTGGCCCTCGGGCAGAACGACGGTCTTGTGGGCGGTAGTCGCCTTCTCGATCAGTTTGTCAATCAGGTTTGCCATGATAAAATTTCCTCTGTTTATTTATGAATTTGGGTTGGGAAAACAAAATGCGTCCAGGAAGACCTAGCCCTCGACAATGCGGGCGGTCTCCATGGCGATCATCAGCTCTTCGTTGGTGGGCATGACCACGGCCTTGAAGGCGGAGTCCGCAGTGGAGATGACCACTTCCTGGCCACGGCTCTTGTTGGCCTCGGCATCCAGCTTGACACCCAGGGGCGCCAGAGCGGCAACGATGTCCGCGCGGGTCTCGTAGGAGTTCTCGCCGATACCGCCGGTGAAGAGGATGGCATCCACGCCGCCCAGCAACAGGTAGTAGCCGCCGATGTAGTGGACCAGACGATGGAGGAACATGTCGTAGGCGATGGTGGCGTCCTTGTCGCCTGCGGCGCGCAGGCTGCAGATGTCACGCATGTCGCTGGACTTGCCAGAGACGCCCAGGAAACCGGACTTCTTGTTGAGGAGGGTATCCACCTGCGCGGGAGTCATATTCTCCTGCTGCTGGAGGAAAGTCACCACTGCGGCATCAATGTCGCCGGAGCGAGTGCCCATGACCAGACCGGCCAGAGGAGTCAAGCCCATGGTGGTGTCAACAACCTTGCCGCCCTTCACTGCGCAAAGGCTGGAACCATTGCCCAGGTGGCAGGAAATGACGCGTGCCTTGCTGGCATCCAGGCCCAGGAATTCGCAGACGCGGCCATAGACATACTTGTGGCTGGTGCCGTGGAAGCCATACTTACGCACGCCGTGCTTCTTGTAGTATTCCTGGGGAATGGCGTAGAGATATGCCTCGGGACCCATGGTCATGTGGAAAGCGGTATCAAAGACGGCCACATTGGGGATGCCAGGGAAATTCTCCTCGCAGGCCTCGATGCCGCCCAGGTTGGCGGGGTTGTGCAGCGGCCCCAGGGGGAAGCACTTGCGGATGCCCGCCTTGACTGCCTCGTCCACCTTGATGGGCTGAGTGAATTCCATACCGCCGTGCAGGACGCGGTGACCAATGGCCTTGATTTCGCTCAAGTCCTTAATGACGCCGACGGTGGCATCCGTCATCTTCGCGCAGATGGGAGCCAGTGCCTCGTTGTGAGCGGAGATATTCAGGGGTTCCTCAATCTTCTGGCCCTTGGCCTGGTAGGTCAGCTTGGTGCCGTCCATGCCGATACGCTCCACAAGGCCCTTGCACAGGACGGACTTGTCCGCCATGTCAAAGAGGGTGAATTTGAGAGAAGAACTACCGCAATTGATAACCAGGACTTTCAAGGGAATGACCTCCAAAAAAGAAAATTAAGTGAGAGTTTGTAGAGCAAAAAAGACGAACGGGATAATATACCACTTCGCCGATGGATTACCCCCTTCTGAATGCGGAATTAGAGGGCATTTGCAACCAGCCAGACCAGATAGCCGATATACGCCAGCAACAACACCGCGCCCTCCGCACGACGAATTTCCTTTCCCGATGCCATCATGATGCCCATGGCAAGGGTAATGCCGCACATGACAAACAAATCCACACGCGATATGCCACTGCTGGCAATCGGCCGAAGCATCGGTGCAATGCCCAGGATGGCCAAAATATTGAAGATATTGGAGCCCACCACATTTCCCACGGCGATATCCTTCTCACCCTTGTATGCCGCTACCGCAGAAGTGGCCAGTTCAGGCAGGCTAGTTCCCACGGCCACAATCGTCAACCCGATGACCGCATCGGAGACCTTGAAGAGTTTTGCGAAGAAGACCGCCGCATCCACCAGGAATTGTGCACCAAATACAAGCAGTGCCAATCCACCTAAGATATAGAGCACCGCTCCCCACAAGGGGACCTTGTTGGCGGATTCCACATCAAAATCCGCGGGCTCGGCATCCTCAGGACGCTTCCGGGCCGTGCTGATATTTTTCCAGAGGAATGCCACGAAGACCGCCAAAAGCACCGCAGCTTCCACGCGTGACATGCCAGGCGTCCAGAGACAGAATGCAGTCAACAGCGCGGTAGCGAGCATCAGTATCGGCGTATCAAATGCCAGCATCTTCCGATTGACTGTCATGGGGGTAATCAACGCGGACAGTCCGAGAATCAACCCGATATTGCAGATATTTGACCCCACCACGTTTCCCAGGCTGATGTCACCATTGCCTTTTAGCGCCGCGTTAACACTGACCACCAGCTCAGGGGCACTGGTAGCAAACGCCACCAGAGTCAGACCGATGATGACGGAGGGTATCTTCAGGAGATTGGCAATCCGAACACCGCCGCGCACCAGAAAATCCGCGCCATAGCAAAGCATGGCCGTACCCAGAACACCCAAAACAAGCTGAATGAAAATCTGCATGATGAAAAAACAAAAAGCGCACCGAAGGATCTCCGATGCGCTTCCGATATGAGAGTTGTGGAAAAGTGCTAGTAGATGAGCGAGCGGAAAAGGGGCAGGAGCTTATCCACGCCGACTGGCTTTAACATAACGCCTGTAAAGAGTTTCGCTTCTTCGCCCTCGGGGAAATCCACATCGGCGGTGATGGCGTAAATCGGGACATTGTCCCAATCGTGATTTTCCCGGAGCTTCTGGGCCAACCCCACGCCGTCCATCATGGGCATCCAAATATCCGTCAGGATACAGTCGATCTTCGTGGTATTCAGGACCTCCAGAGCCTTGACGCCATTGCAGGCGGACTCCACGTGCTTGACGCCAATCTTCTTGCAGTAGCACCCCAACAACTTCAGGTTCAACGGCACGTCGTCCACCACCAACACCGTGAAATTCTCGCAGGGACACGGAGCGGCAGAACCCACACCGCAGGAAGCTCCCTGGATGGAACAGGCGGGTGCGGCGGGCTTCTTCTCTTCCACCTGGACTTTGACCGGGAGGTACATGCCGAAGGCACTGCCCTTGCCCAATTCACTGTGCAGATAGAAGTTTCCTTCCATGATTTCCACCAACGCCTTGACTAGGGCCAGGCTCAAGCCCGTGCCGCCCATCTGGCTCTGGTTTTCACCCAACTCTTCGTAGGGCCGCAACAGACGCTGCTGATGCGCCTCGTCAATGCCGCATCCCGTATCGATGACGGAGAAATGGAGCGTGCCCTTCCCATCGCAGACACCCTGGAGTTCCGTCTTGATGGTGATGCTGCCCTGCTCCGTATATTTCAAGGCATTGTTGAGGAACATGTCCAAAATCTGGTTGACACGGACCTTGTCAATCTCGACCTTCTGCATTTCCTCAGGCAAATCGAACTTGAACTCCAGCCCCTTCTCCTTCGCCTCGGCCTCGTATTTCTTGGAGACATCCTTGCACACCGCAAGGGCATCCGTGGTTTCCACATGGCACTCAGAACGCCCCACTGCCAATTTGGACAAATCCAGGACGTTATCCACAATCTGGCGCAGGTTGTTACCACTCTCCAGGATGTTCTCCAAATGCTGACGGCGCTCCTTTTCATCAGTGACGGTCTTGAGCAATTCGGAGAAACCCATGATGGAATTCAAGGGAGTGCGGATGTGGTGACTGACAGAGGCAAAGAAGAAGTTCTTCGCTCGTTCAGCGGAGAGCGTGCTGTTGTCCCGATCACTCAAGGCATTGCGCTTGCTCAGTTCACGCATGACGCCCGTTTCGGCGGCATACGCCAAAGCCCGCAACATCCCCAACTCGTCGTCGGAAATTTTCTTGGTAGAGTCATTAAAGAGAATACAGAGACTGCCCCAGACTTTTCCCTCCACCATAAGACGCACGCCGTAGAACTTATGCAGGGGCGTCAAAGTGGAGAGCTGGCAGCAAATGCCACAAAGCTGGGAGAAGACATTGATGTCATCCAGCTCCATGACCTCTTTGTCCGCATAGTAGTTATATGCCACCTCAATGGGAGAAAGGAGAGTGCGCTCCAGGCTGCGAATGGCCTTGGCGTTCTCGTCCTTCTCATAGCTGGTCATGATGTCGCCCTGGTTGTTGACGCCATCGAAATGAATCACCATGCCCGCATCGGCGTCGGTATATTGGCCAATTTTTCGCAGAACAGTCCGCAATGCCTCCCAGACATTGTCCTGCTCACGCATAGTCTGCAGACAACTGATAACGACTTGACCAAGATTTTGCCCTTGCGCTTCCATAATGATGTGGAGTAAAAATGCGTAATGTGTGTAGAAAACGGAAATAAAAAATGGAGACGGGGTTATAATAATCTCATTCCGTAAACTTTTCAAGTTTCACGGGACTTCTTTCAGCCTTTTTAGTGATTTTTTCTTATTTTTATCCTCAAAATTCCGCAGGACGCAAAAAAAATAAGGTAAATAACTTTTTGTATCTTTTAAGGACTTTCAACCATAGCATACTAGGACTTCTGAAATAGATGACGACATCCAAAGAATTCATGAAGCGGGATGACATCCGCGGGCTCTTTCCCCAGCAATTGAATGCCCAGACTGCCGAGTGCATCGGCCAGGCCACCTGCGAGTTGTTGCAAAACCAGGGCATTCCCGCGCCGGCAATCGCGGTAGGCCACGACTGCCGCCATGGCAACCAGGAGATTTCCCGTGGCTTCATGACGGGCTTCCTGAAGGCAGGCGGCAAATGCGAAGACCTGGGATTGGTTTCCACCGAACACGTCTATTACATCTGTGGTGAACACGCACAGAACTTTTCCGCGGGCGCCATGGTAACCGCCTCCCACAACCCCCGGGAATACAACGGCATCAAGATGGTCCACAGCGGCTGCGTGCCCTTCGGACAAAGCGACCTGGCTTTCATCGGAAAGCGCACCGACGAATTGCTGTCAGCCCAGAAACCCGCCCTGGATTTCGGCGAATACGCAAAACACATGCTGAAATTGTCTGGATTGGACGCCCTGCCCGATTGCGACTGCGTCAAATTCACCGCGGTAGTCCTGGCGGGCAATGGCATGGGCGCCGTGGCATACGGTCCCATCGCAGACCTGCTGGAAGCCAAGGGCCTGAAGTCCATCATCCTGGAAGGGGACCCCAATGGCGATTTTCCCCAGGGCGTCCCCAATCCACTGCTCCCGTCCTTCATGTCCCGTCTGGCGGAAAAGGTCACCGAGTATCACGCGGACCTGGGCATCGGCTTCGATGGCGATGCCGACCGAGCGGGCTTCGTGGATGACACGGGAAAGGAAATCATCCCCTCGCAGGTCCATGCGCTGATTTCCGAGGCAAAACTCGCCCGCACGGCCATCCAGCATCCCGTCATCATGCGGAATCTCTGCTGTTCACAGCTCATCGCGGACCTCTTCCCACTGGGCGGGAAGGCAGAACTCATCGACACCCCCGTGGGGCACGGCCGCATCAAGCAACTCATGCGCTCCGATGCCTTCCGTAACCGCACCGTCTTCGCAGGCGAACACTCCGGACACTACTTCTATCCCGAATTCAATTACGTGGACAGCGGAGTCCTCACCACCCTGAACATGCTCTCCATCGTCTGGCAAATGAAGGAACAGGGCGTGAGTCTTTCGGGACGACTGGCGGACTGGCGCAAGCGATACGTCTGGTCTGGCGAAATCAACTACGAACTGGCTACCGCTGAAGAAACCCGCGCCGCGTTGGTGGCAATCTGGAAGCAGACCGCCGCACCAGGCATCCAGCGCCTTGAGGCACAGAATGACCCCGCCTGCGGTGCGCAACGCGTCTTCCCCAATGAGGGACCATACGATCCCCAGACCGCCGCCGCTCCCGACCTCAAGATGCTCTGCAACCAGGGCGAACAGGGCTGGTGGTTCGTCCTGCGCCCCTCCGGCAACGAACCCAAACTCCGACTGAATGTGGAGGCCTGGGGCGATGACGCCCCCAATTCCTGCGCCCAAAAGACCGCCGAACTGGATGCCATGATCCGCGCCTGCGGCGCCATCCGAAAATAGTCCACAAAATACACAAAAGGCAGTCCACTAAAATCCCATGATCAAGAAACTCCTCGCAATCCTCTGCTGCTGTATTACCCTGAGTTGTCTCGCATTACCCCATGACGCATTGGTCATCCTGGATGAAGAGAAGACAATTCCGGGCCTGGAACTCTTCCTGGGCGCCTCCAACGAAAATGGTGTCCTGCATTTCACGGGAGATACGGGCTGCCGCGCCATGGTTGCCTTGCCCGCGGAATACGCTAACACCCAGGAGTTCTCCTACTCCTACTGGTATCGGCTGGATTCCATCCCCATCAACGATCTCTCCGAAAGTGGCAAACGGGATTGCGCGGTTCCCCTCAGCCGCAACTGGAACTGGGGTGTGCGTATTCGTCCCTCCCTGGACATGTATGCCATGATGATCCTCCCCAATAACCAGGACTACCGCCTTGGGGAAGGAAAGTGCACCGCCGTCATCTATGAATGGACTCACATCGCCGTCACATACTCCGTCAAACAACAGGCGTTCCGCTTCTATGTTAACGGAAAACTGGTGGAGGAATCCACAGGCAGCGCCTTCCAGGAAATCCGCAAAGAGACCGCCAAACTGAACATCGGCTCGGACTCGGAACTCTACAACGCCTTCCATGGAGATATCGCGAATATCTACTTCTTCCCCCGTCCGCTGGACCAGACCGAAATCCAGGAACTCCACAACAAGCGCCCCAACGCCCTGGACACCAGTATCACCGCCCTTTATCAGGAAATCCAGAAGAGACTCCAGGCCGTGGATGTCGCACAATTCAGCGAAGACGCACGGGAGAAATACGCTGAGTTCAAGAATGACCTCTCTGCCCTGGCGGAAGAAAAGAGCGCCGAGGCATATCAGAAATTGATGGCCATCAAAGCGGAATGCCAGGAGTTCCTGGCACGCTACCCCGAAGCCGTCCAGACCGTCCGCCAGTGGGCGGCAAAGATGAAAGAGGACTACTCGCCTCTGGCGCAGCGTGTCAAGGAGATGGCCAAGAACGCCCCCGTCGCCGTCAGCGATTTTGTCCAGGCAGTCTCCTCCGAAGTGAAGGCCTGGGAACAGGGCGCCATCACCTCCGACTACACGCTCTGCTACGTGGTCCCCCCCACCAGCGCCACGCCCATTCTCCCCGACAGTGAAATGCCTGTCTCCCAGCTAGGCAACGCCCTCGCCTGCTCTCTGACGCCTGGCGAATACGAGGGCGTCTCCTTCGTCCTCAAGCCACTCCGTATGCTGAAAAATGTCCGCTTCATCATGCCAGACCTGGTTGACGCGCAGGGCAATCGCCTCTCAGCAGACCATCTGGATTTCAAGCACGTGCTCTGCTGGTATCAGGCAGGCACCGCCTGGGAAGGCGTCGGGCAGTCCGCTTCGGAGCGGAAGCTGGTCCCGGAATTGATGGTCAATGACCCCGAAATCATCAAGGTGGATTTCGCCAACAAGACCGACTACGTGAAACTCCAGACACCTAATGGCCCCCGTTATGTCTGCGCAACACACCCCGAAGCCCGTGATGCACGCACACGATGGAATCTGGATATCACCAACGCGGAATACCCCGTCCAGGACGCCCCCGCCCCCATGCCCACCACACTACTCCAGGACGAAAACCGACAGTTCATCATCACCATCCACGCAGATGCCGACACCCTCCCCGGCACCTACACCGGCCAAATCCGCGCCCTCGCCGACCAGGGCCTCATCTGCACATTGGATATCTCCGTCACAGTCCTGCCCTTCACCCTGGCAGAACCCAAGACCAACTACGACCTGAACAAGGAATTCTTCATCAGCCTCTACCAGGTCTCCACCATGCTCTCCAATTCCCCCGGCGTCATCACGCCCTTCGGACGCACGCCAAAACAATACCAGGTGGAACTGGAAAATCTGGCCAAGCACGGCATCACCAATCCACTCTTCTATCAATACCAGACCAACTTCGACAAACCCGCCAGCATCCAGGACTTCAAGACCGCAATCCAAATGCGACTGGATGCGGGTATGTCCTGCAAGCCCCTCTTCCTCTCGGGCCCCGAGGCAAATCTCCTGATGTTCGTGGAGAACACCCCCGAACGTATGGCAAAATTCCGCGCCGACGCCAAGATGCTCCTGGATGCCGTGGAGGAAGTCACTGGTCACCGTGATGTCTATTTCTACGGCATTGACGAGGCATACAACGAAGTCCTCCGCAAAGAGCGCCCCATCTGGGAGGAATTCCACAAGATGGGTGCGAAAGTCCTGGTCTCCAGCTGCGATACCAAGAGCGTCTTCAAGGAAGTGGGCGATATCCTGGATCTGCTGGTCCACTGCCGTGAGCCCAATGCCGAGGAAGCCGCCGTATGGCACAGCACGGGACAGCTCATCTTCAGCTACGGAAATCCCCAGGGCGGAGTGGAAAATCCCGACGCATACCGCAGAAACTACGGACTGCTGCTTTACCAGCGAAACTACGATGGCACATGCACCTACTGCAACTACGAGGCCTTCGGAAATCCCTGGGATGACTTCGACAACAAGGACTTCCGCGACCATAATCTCGTCTACCCCACCACCAATGGCATTATCGACACCATCGCCTACGAAGGACTCCGGGAAGCCGCGGATGACGTCAAATACGCCACCACACTGCGACTGGCCGCACAAAAGGCCCGCGCAAATGGCAACGCCGAACTGGCCGACCAGGCGGAAGAATATCTCCGCACACTGGATACCACCCACGCAGACCTGGACCAGGCACGCGCAACCATCATCGACTACATCCTGAAACTACAATAACAATTCCATGAAAAAATACACCCTGACACTTTCCCTCTGCGCATTCCTGGGGCTCTTTTTCTTCCGCGGCGCATGCAAAGCCCAAGCCGTCCCTGAATACCCTCGTGAAGGGACCGAGTGGTGCCAGATTTACTGGTATGACACCCATAAAACGCAACTCCCGCGGGTGCTGCTCATTGGCGACTCCATCGTCGTGGGACAACGGGATACCCTGAGCCGGAACCTGAAAGGCGTCGCCACCATCGCGGCATTCTCCACTTCCATGCTGACGGGGGACCCAGGCTATCTGCCCCAGTTGAATATCATCCTCAACGAAGCATATCCACCGCAGTTGATCATCTTCAACAACGGCCTCCATGGCTTCTATCTGGATACCGACACATACGTCAAGGACCTGGAAAAAATCCTCGACATTCTCCAGGAACGCTATCCACAGGCAAAAATCGTCTGGCGAAACAGCACGCCATACCGCGCCCCAGGAAACACGACGAAATACGCCCCCAATAACGAAAAAGTCCTGGACCGAAATGCCGCCGCCAGCGCACTCATGGAACGACGCGGCATTCCACAAATCGACCTGTATTCCGCCATGGACGCACACACGGAGTACTTTGCACAAGATGGCCTCCACTACGTCGCAGAAGGATGGCAGGCACAGTGCACACTCCTGACAGATTATATCAAATCCGCTTTGAAATAAAGCGAACACCGACGGCGTGTACACCGACGGCGACCCGCCGTCGCAGCAGGGCGCTGCCCATCCATGGGTGTACCGACGGCGTCCCCGCCGTCGAAGAAGGACGGTGCCCGTCCATGGGTGTACCGACGGCGTCCCCGCCGTCGCAGAAAGGGCGGTGCCCGTCCATGGGTGTACCGACGGCGTCCCCGCCGTCGAAAAAGCGCCGCTAGGCGCGCCATGGCCCGTCCCGCGGTCCCCCGCCTTTGGGGCCACCGG
>DCIO01000069.1:23838-35700 GCA_002315885.1 Lentisphaeria bacterium UBA1724 | reverse complement strand
GTTCACGCCGCCCACACAAGCGCCGCTAGGCGCGCCATCTCGCTTGGCCCCGGTGTTGTCCTGTGGGCGGCAATACCATTGCCACGAGGGGGCTCATTGCAGAAAAAATAACAAGAATACCAAAAAAATATTAGCACATATTGTTTTTCTGCAGATACACGATTATATTATGACTATCAACTGGGTAAACTAAAGATTCGTTTCGTACCCAGGCAAATACATCAAAAAGGAGGTGGGTATTATGGCAACATCAAGCATATTTGCTGATTTAAGCATAAAAGACAAGGAAACTGCAAAAGCATTTGTAGAGGCATTGGAGGCGTCCGCAAAAGACAGACGCCCGCGTTCCAGGAAAACGAAAGCAGTCTTTCTAACGGATTCGAAAGAAATCAAAAAAAGGTTCGCGAACTTCTCCCCTAAGAAGGCATAATGTCTTTTTTCGTCCTGAATATTCTTGATGCACTCAGAGACTTGGGTGAGGAAATTGTCACTGGGTTGATTTCCACATTCAAATGTGCCTTAAATGCGGAAATTCAGGATTTTCTTCAAAACAATGCAATCAATTTTGCAAAGAAGAAAATATCCGTCACCTATCTAGTCATTAACCAGTCAAATGAACTTGTTGCCTACTTTACAGTAACGCATAAACCTGTCCTTATTCCGACTGGTGAATTGGAGTTCTCAAAGACTCAGCGAAAACGGCTGGAGAGATTTTCTGTGTTCAAATCGGAAAACGGTGAACACCACGCGTCGGCATTTCTCATCGCACAATTCGGAAAGAATACTGGGCTTGAAGCAGAAAAAACATACCAGGTGATCTTCTCATGGATTTCACACTTGCAAAACTTCGCGATATTCAATATCTCGTTGGTGGTGGGGTTGTTTTCCTGGAATGCGAAGACAAAGAAAAGTTGTTGAATTTCTATGTGTCAAATGGATTCAAACCTTTCGGCAGACGCGATTCCTCAGAAGGGATTTGCTATCACCAACTACTCTATGTGATATAGCCTCATTGCATTGCTGACGACGAACTTCGCGCTTCTTCGACGGCGTCCCCGCCGTCGAAGAAGCGCGGTGCCCGTCAAAGGGTGTACCGACGGCGTGTGTACCGACGGCGTCCCCGCCGTCGAAGAAGGGCACCGCCCGTCAAATGCCGACTACCTCGAAGCTCTCGCTTCGAGCACACGACAGGACCCAGGGTGTACCGACGGCGTCCCCGCCGTCGAAGAAGGGCACCGCCCGTCCCCTGTGTGTACCGACGGCGTCCCCGCCGTCGAGGGAGTGTACCGACGGCGTCCCCGCCGTCGAAGGAGTGTACCGACGGCGTCCCCGCCGTCGAGGGAGTGTACCGACGGCGTCCCCACCGTCGAAGAAGGGCACCGCCCGCCCATGGGTGTACCGACGGCGTCCCCGCCGTCGAAGAAGGGCACCGCCCGGCATTACTTCGGGGGTGGAAATAAAAATGATAATGCTTATTTCCGTTCCTAAGAGTTCTGCTCCTAGGAGTCCGATATTTCTTTATTTCCTTTTTCGACGGCGGGGACGCCGTCGGTACACCCATTGACGGGCATCGCCCTGCAATACCATCGGGAAAAACGGCCGGTGCCAGACCGACCGTAATGCAGGGCGGCGCCCGTCCCCCGACCGTAATGCGGTGCCCGTCAAAGGGCGGGGGCTTTTGTTTTTCTTGGCGGGCACATTACCTGCATTACGGTCCAGCTGACGGGCACCGCCCGGCATTACTTCGGGGGTGGAAATAAAAAAGATAATGCTTATTTCCGTTCCTAAGAGTTCTGCTCCTACGAGTCGGATTTTCTATATTCCTTCTTCGACGGCGGGGACGCCTTTTCCAATGCTCAATGCTCAATGCTCAATTTTTGGGGCATTAATTGAGAATTGAGCATTGAGAATTGAGCATTACTCCGGCGGTGCCGATATGTACATCGCCGGCGGAGATAGTGTGGATGCCGTCGGCGGTCTTCAGGCGCATCAGTCCCTCGGGGGAATATCCCTCCACGGTGCCTGTCAAAGTATCGTTGGTTCGTTGGACGGTCAGCATCTTTCCCGCCAGGGCATCGTGGTCCTGCCATTCTGCCAGGAATGGCGTGATATCCGCCGCGTCCTGCCACTGGTCATAGAGTTCCTGGAGGGCGTTGCAGAATTCCGCCAGGAGGATTTCCCGTGAGAACTCCCGTCCGGCGCTCCAGCGCATGGAGGTGGCGGTGGTGCGCAATTCCGGAGGGAAATCCTCCTCCAGGGAATTGACATTCAATCCAATGCCCAGGACAATTCCCCGCTTGCCCTCCACCTCGTCTGGGGGGCATTCACAGAGGATCCCCGAGAGTTTCCGTCCATTCAGCCAGAGGTCATTAGGCCATTTGAGGGCGATTTTCGCCTCGGGCATCTGGGAAAGCACCGCGCGTCGAAGCGCCAGCGCCGTCAGCATGGCCAATTGGGAGAAGCGAATCATAGGCACCCGTGGCCAGAGCAATACGGAGAAATAGAGATTCCGTCCTGGGGGGGAATGCCACAGACGTCGATGCCTTCCCCGCCCCGCAGTCTGTGTCTCCGCCACCGCCAGTGCGCCCTCGGGGGCCTTTTGGGTTGCTTGTTCCAGCAGGAACTGGTTGGTGGAAGCCATGCACTCTTCGGCAGTCAGGGGCATGCCGATGCCATGGGCGCGGAGGTGCGCAAAAAAAAGATCCTGGTCCAACATAGGTCAAAGGAAACAGAAAACGGGACTATCCCAAGAAATTCCCGACCATGGGGATGATTTCTTCGGGGGAGTCTTCCAGCAAATAGTGTCCCACCTTCGGGAACGAGAGCACCAGCGCATTGGGCAGGACGTGCTGCCAACGCAAGTGACTCTGTGGATAGAAAATCGTATCCTTTTCGCCACCCACAATCATCGTGGGTATAGCGTCAATCAACCGCATTTGCAAGGCAATCTCATTAATTCGGACATACGAATAATTCGCTCGAATTTCCTGGAAGCACTCCATACTCTTTTCCCAGGGAATGCGATCCTCTGGCTTCAAATAGGGCCCCAGGTATCCATCCACAACGGGTTCAGGCAACGGCAACGCAGTCCCTTCATTGAGATGCTTGCGAATATAGGAGAGCGAATTTCCGAAGCGGAGCTTCCAGAGTCCAGGGATACGCTTCATCCAAAGCCAAGGCATGAAGGGCACACCTGGGAAAGAAGGACAATTCAGCATGACGAAACGGCGAAGACGATCGGAATGATTCACTGCAAAACCAATCGCAACGGGACCACCCATGCCATGGGTAATCAGGTGGAAACGCGGCAACTGCAGGTGCTTCATCAGAATCTCCGCCAGATTCTCAATATGGGCATCCAGACAATAGTCGTAATTCTCGGGTTTGTCGGAAAGCCCGAACCCCACATGGTCGATGACTACAACACGATGGCGGTCATCTAATAGATAGCGCACCAAATTCCGGAATTGGAAAGACCAGCCCAATAGACCGCTGACAATGACCACGGGGACACCCGCGCCTTCGTCAATGTAATGCATCCGAACGCCATCCTTGGTGGTGAACCAATGGCTTTCGTAAGGCATTAAGTCTTTCCAGTTCAAATCAGACATTACGCAACAACAGATAACAGGCCCTGGGCCTGCAAAATCGTCAGGAAACGCACGTCCAAGACATGCCCCGACTTGTAAGAGGTGATCTTTCCCGCAGGACGGGTCCCCGGCGGCAGAAGCGACAACGCGGCAATGAGATCCAGGCAGGTCCGATGCCAGACCGCCTCCAGAGCCTTGCCATTGCCCAGAACCAAACGCGGATCGTTGACATAACCGTCCCTCCCTGCAACCAGGATATTGCTACTAGTATAACCCGTATGTCGGAAATCCGCAACCATCCAGCCCAAAAATTTCATCTTTTTTCGTTCGCTGGCGCTACAATTTGTGCGTGCCACCGCGCCATGCCGGAAGGCATCCTCATACAAATCCAGCTGGATGCGCTCTTTGCCGATGGCGGTCTGGAAGTCAATCGCCACATCCAGAGACAACTTCTTCTCGCCATTCTCTGCGGGTTCCCACAGCAGGAAACCGCCATTATTGGGGTGCATCAGAACGACGGGTTCGGCAGGGGTGACATAGCGCAAAGGACGATTGGTGTCTTCCACAATGCCAGCCTGGGAGAGCGCCTCCACAATGGGCATGGAGCCCACGTCAAAGAGGGGCGGGTCCTCGGAGGCGAGCTCAATTTTCAGATTGTCGATACCCAATCCCAGACGATGGCAGACGATGTGCTCCGTCATCCGCACACGATTGGCATTCGAACCCGCACGGAGGATAATCGCTCGGTCCGCCTGGGAGACATTGGCAAGCATCGCCGTAATCGGCAACTGCTCAGGAAGGTCGGTACGGTTGAAATGCCATCCGTCGGCATCCTTTGCGGTTGTGGGCAAAAAACGCAATGCGCGGGTCGCCCGACCGTCGTAGGTGCCAGGTCCCGACACCTCGGCTGGCTGGGAAATCGTCCGCGCAAACGCGGGGGGCTGCCAGCCAACGGGGGCCTTCCAGACGTCATCCACACACTGCGTCTGCAGTGCATCGAAGCCGCTCTGGAAAGCCTCCTGCGTGCCAGAGGAAAGTTGTCTTGGACGGAGTGCTACGCTCACAGGATTGCGACTTCCTTGCCGCCCTTGTCGGCAGAGCGGTAGAGACCATCGATGATCTTCTGGACTGCCATACCCTCCAGACCGGAGGAAGTCAGCGGGGAGCCCGTCAGAATCGCGGTGGTGAAATCACGGAGTTTGGATACGAAATCCGCGGGCGAGGGATGTGGAGGCAGGAAGCCCGCCTGGGAATTGACCATGGTGCCCGCCATATCGTGGTAGAGGGTGCCGTCCAGCGTGCTGAAGCCGCCTTTGGTGCCCATGATTTCCCAGTATGCGGTATCCTTTTCCAAGTGGGAGCAGAATGCGCTCTCGATCTGCATCAGGGTGCCATTTTCGAAGCGGACCTGCCCCACGCAGAGATCTTCCACGGTGTAGGTCTTGTAATCCCAATTGGGCCATACGGAGACCACATTGGAGGGCTTGTTGCCCAGGAAAGTCCAGGTGCGGCCCGTGGCGGCCACGGGCTTGGGCTCGCCCATGGCATAGTGGGCGGACTCGATCTGGTGGACGCCGATGTCAATCATGGGGCCACCGCCCTGCAAATCCTTCCGGCCGAAGACGCCCCAGTTGGGCACGCCACGACGACGCATGGCGTGGACTTTGACGTAGAGGATGTCACCCAGCAGCCCCTCGTTCACCGCACGCTTGCACATCTGCACCACCGGCGTATAGCGAATCTGGAAACCACAAGCCAGGAGTTTCTTCGCCTTCTTCGCGGCGTCATTCATGGCCTGGCATTCCTCGGGATTCATGGCCATGGGCTTCTCCACCATCACGTGGCAACCCGCTTTCAGGGCGGCGATTGCGGCGGGGGCGTGGACGCCGTTGGGAGTGCAGACATCCACGATGTCGAATTTCTCCGCCTTGAGCATCTTGCTGTAGTCCTCGTAGGTGGAGGCATTCTGGCAACCAGGCTGTTGTTTGAACCAGGCCAGGCGTTCGGGCTTGATATCGCACCCCGCCACAATCTCCACCTCGGGCATATACTGGAATGCGGCGATGTGGCAACGGGAGATATTACCCGTGCCAATGATTGCGACACGGAGCTTCTTCGGTGCGGCAGAGGCTTTCTTCATGATGGCTTCTCCTGTAAAACGTAGTTATTTGATGGCGACTTCCACACCGCCCTTCGCGGCAGAACGATAGAGACCATCGATGATCTTCTGGACCGCAGTGCCTTCCTGACCATCCGCACCCAGAGGAGTGCCCTTGAGGATGGCGTCGGAGAAATTCTGCAGTTTGTTGATGAAGAACTGGTCCCAGGCATTGCCGATGGGCAGGTAGGCGGCCTTGGAATTGACCATGGTACCCGCCATGTCGTGATAGATGGTGTTGTCACGGAAATTGAAGCCGCCCTTGGTGCCCATGACTTCCCAATTCAGGTACTCGTTCTCCTCCAGGTGGGAGCAGAAGGCACTCTCGATCTGCATCAGGATGCCGTTCTCAAAACGGACCTGTCCCACGCAGAGGTCTTCCACGGTGTAGGTCTTGTAATCCCAGTTGGGCCACATGGAGACCACCTTGGAGGGCTTGTCACCCAGGAAGGTCCAGGTCTTGCCGGAAGCCGCCACGGGCTTGGGCTGACCAATGGCACAGTGGGCAGACTCAATCTGGTGGACGCCGATGTCGATCATGGGACCGCCGCCCTGCAGTGCCTTCTGGCCGAAGACGCCCCAGTTGGGCACACCACGACGACGCATGGCGTGGACTTTGACGTAGAGGATGTCACCCAGCACGCCCTCCTTGATGGCACGCATGCACATCAGGGTGGAGGGATGGTAACGCCACTGGAAACCAATCTCCAGCAACTTGCCGGCCTTTTCGGCGGCGGCGCACATGGCCTCGCATTCCTTGGGATTCATGGCCATGGGCTTCTCGCAAATCACGTGGCAACCCGCATTCAGCGCGGCGATGGTGGCGGGTGCGTGGACGCCGTTGGGGGTGCAGACATCCACCGCGTCAATCTTCTCCTTCTTCAGCATTTCGTTGAAGTCGGTGTAAGTATTGGCATTCTGGCAAATGTCATGGGCCTTGAACCAGGTATTACGCTCGGGCTTGATATCGCAACCCGCAACGATTTCATATTGAGGCAGTTGGCGCAGTGCATCCAGATGGGAGGCGCTGATACCGCCAGTCCCGATGAAGGCCAGGCGAATCTTGTTGGACTTGGGGGCGGTGATGACAGAAGACTTCTTCTTGGATGCGGTCTTTGCAGTAGCCATGATGAATTGTGTCTCTTGGTAAATGAGGTTATGGGAAAAACGAAAACTCTAAAGAGAATATACAACAAAAATTCCTATCTGAGCACCACGGGGATTTTTTTGGGAGGACGCGCTCTTCCGCGGAAAACCTCCCCTTAACGGCTCCTGGTAATGCAGATTGCGGCGTAATCGCCATTGGGCATGCCTGCGGGCTTTTTGATTTCGATGGTTGCCTTCTGGACTCGCGGAGAGGCCTCCAGGCACGCCTGGACCAGATTCTGCGCCAGGGTCTCAATCAACTGGCAGGTGGATTCCTCGCAACGACGGATGATCGTCTTTGCCAAATGCGCGTAGTTCACCGTCTTTTCCAGGTCGTCGCTCTGGGCGGCTTCCGCGGTATCCAGGTAGACCACGGCGGTGACAATCAGCGCCTGGGGCAATTTGCGTTCTTCTTCCTTGCACCCGATATGGCTGGTGCATCTCAAATTCGCAATGGTAATCTGATCCATATTCATGAAAAGAGCTCCTCGGGACAGGTGTATTTCTTCTGCACGGCGTAGGATGGGAATTTCGCAACGATGGTGGACGGCGTATTCGCGGGAATGGACCGCCAGCGGCGATAACTCCACAGGTATTGTTCGGGATGACGGCGAATCAACTCCTCGTACGCACGGAATACCGCGGCAGTCAGTGCCTCGTCGGAGTCGTATTCCCAGGCATTCTTCTCCATGGGGCAATAATCCATGAAGAAGGCACCGTCAGGTCGTTTGATGCAGGCGACCACATAGAGCGGCACCTGGCGTTTTCGCGCCGCGTATGCGGGCAACCGCGAGGTGGTGGCGGGAAGCCCGAAGAAATTCTGATAGATGCCGCCCTGGCGTGGAGAGACATTCTGGTCAATGAGGATACCCACATTCCGCCCCGCATCCAATGCCTGCAGTACACCCCGCGCCGCGCCATCCCGCTGAATCACCGTAGTGTCATCCGCGTCAGTGCGCAGGCGTTTTGCCAAATCATTGAACCACTCCACCTTGAAACGCGCCACCACCACGGCACCAGGACGACCCGTCAAATAAGAAATTCGGGACGCGGTCTCCCAATTGCCCAAATGCAGCGTGCAATAAATGGCTGAGGGGCTCTTCCCCGAGGGATTGGATGCGGTGCAATTTTTCACAAACTCCGGTGTCTTTTCCAGGCGTTCTTCTGCGGATTCGGGATGCTTCAGCGTGTGCAGCCAATCCAACGCAGTCCCAATGAAATGCAATTGGGATTCCCGACCAATCCGACGGCGCTCCCACTCGGATTTTTCCGGGAAAGCGACCAGGAGATTCTGGCGAATCACACGACGGTCACTCCATTGGAAAGGCCAGGCCAATACCCAGAAAATCCACGCCCAGAGACGCACGGCACGGGGAGACAAATCCCCCCACAGGAAGAAAATCACCGGCAGGAGAGACTTCCCGATGGCGACGCCCAGGCGTTCAATCCAGGATGGCTTGCGTTCTTTCGCCACAGAATACTAGTCCAAAACAAAGGAGCTCTGGGCTTCGAGTTCCCCAGGTATCTCACCCGCTTTCACCAACTCCGCGATATCCGCCGCACTCACCGCGCGCTTCAGGGAGATCTCAATGACGCAATCCAACGCGCCATCCGCCTTGCGGGGAACCTTCACTCCTGCGGCTTCCAGCCACTTGGCAGTGCGCTCCTGCAAGTCGTGACGGCAGGACTCGGGAGAATCGCTGCCGGAGGGATTCTTGATGGCGGCGAACTGCTCGGCGCGGTCGGCCTCCAGAATTAGCGGAGACTTGGCAAAGGGCAGCGCGTCGAAAATGAAGAATTCCAGCTTGATGCCATTGGGGGCCTCGGGCTTCACCAAAGCGCCATTCTCATCCACATAGCTGATTTTTTTCAATGCACGATGGGGCTTCAGCGCCAGAGTGCCATTGGTGAGATTCCGAATGAACTGACGGCTGATGACATGGATGGCGGGAGAGCCCGCGCGGAAGCTCAAAAGGCCATTTTCGTCGGTCTTGTTCAGCAGTTCGCTGGGCATATCGGAGTATTCCACAATAATCAACTTCCCGTCCAGCAGGCAGAAGTGCCCCAGCTTTTCCATGGGGTCACGCTTGATCAGTGCGCGAGAGCTCATTTCGGAGCCAGAGAGGTGGTGCAGCCCCAGGAAGAGCGGATCGCAGACGGAGACCAGGGGGTTGTCCACCTGCCAATATGCCAGATACTCTACGCCGCGCTTCTCCATGTCGTCCAGCGTCCCGGAATCCCGCAGAGCGGCCAGAGTTCCGCCGTGGCCATTGGCGAAGAGTGCCAGGCGTCCTGGTGCCTCCAGGATTGCCTTGCCATTCTGGTCAAAGCCAGGGAGCTGCCCTTGGGTAAAGAAGCGGACATTTGCGGAGTCCAGCCCGAAAAAGTCGTTGGCCTGGAAGAACTCCACCGTGGCCTGGTGATTGGCGGGGCTAGTCATGATATACCAGGGAATCACGCAGTCGTATTTCGCCATGTTCCGCAGAAGTGCCTCCGCAAAATACTGGAAGAGCGCCTTGTTGCGGACAGGAGAGAAACAATAGGTCCCCTTGGGGCCATCGTAGCCCAGACGGGTCCCCTGACCACCCGCCACTGTGAAACCAGCGACTTTGCCCTGGCGCAACAACCGCTCGCCTGTGGCAAATGCCTCCGAATAGCCCACGGACTCACTTCCACTCTGGGGCTTCAACGGGACGTAGGGCGCGGGAACCAACTTGTCAAAAGGAATGCCCGTAGACTCGCCGCCGTGGAGGGCGTCATGTATCCATTGGGAGACCTCGCTCCAACGAATCGAGGAAATCTGCCCCCCCAGTTCATCACGCTGCGCGTCATCCAATTGCTCCCAGAAACGCAACAGGTGTTCCTGCCCGACGGGTGCCAAAATCGTCAAAAGTTCTTCTTTCGTATATCTGGACATGATGGGAATTCCGAATTGTATGTTTATGATGAAATTGTAATATGCATAACATAATTCCTTTTACCCGTGCGCCCCGCCAAATCCTGATTCCTGCCCCGCCAAATGCAGTGAAAATCCCCCTTGTTGCATTATGGTACACGCGTGCCAAACTCTAAAGAAACACATCTTTTTTTGATCTCGGGCGATGACGAGGTCCGCATACACGCGAAAGCCACTGAGCTCTTCCGCCAACTGGCGGGAGAGGACCCCAGCGATTTCGCGGTGGACATTATTGTGGAAGACGACCGGGGGCCGCGCCCCGAACTCGTCCGGCAGGCGATTTCCTCTACCCGAGAACCGCCCTTCATGGGAGGCAGCAAGACCATCTGGCTGAAGCAATTCACGGGCTTCGACCTAGAACCCGATGGGAAAAAAGCCGATGATGAAAGCCATGACCCCATGGGGCTGCGTGCGTTGGCGGAGTATCTCTCCAAGCCACTGGCCGATGACATCTTCTTGATTCTGGAGGGCCCCGACTGCGATGAAAAGAAGGCCCTGGCGAAGGCCTGCAAGTCCCACGGCGAGGTATTCTGGTACAGAAAGCCCGCCCGTGGCAAAAAGCTGGTGGAAGAGATGCGCCAGTGCATTGCGGAAATCACCACTCGAAAGGGTGTGACCCTTTCCTACGATGCACAGGCGGCACTCATCGAAGCCCTGGGAAACGACACCACACTCATCGAAAGCGAAATCGAGAAGCTGATTTGCTACATGGGCGGCACAGACCAGCCCATTTCCGCAGAGGCCGTCCGTACCCTCTGCCGTCCATACGCCGACCAGGAAAACTGGGCCATCTCCGATCCCGTGGGAAACCGCAATCTGCCTGAATCACTCTCCCTGGCGGAAAAACTCATGTCCATGGACAAGGACCCCGCGGGAGTCGCCCGCTCGCTCCTCTATGCCCTGGGACACCAATTCCAGAATTACATCTTCCTGCGGCTCTTCATGCAACAACGGAAGCTGAACAACGGCTTCGATGTCAAGAATTTCCTGGATAACCTCAGCCCCGAACAGAAACGGGAACTGATTGCCAGCGGAGAAGCACCCTTCGCGACAGGAAATCTCTGGAAGGCGAAATTCGCCGCCGACCAGGCGAAAAACTACGCCCCCTCTGAAATCATCCACGCCATCTGCACAATCCGTGACGCGCTGCTGGATTTGAATACCGGCGGCGTGACCGCCCCCGTGGCCCTGGAAAATGCCCTTCTGAAAATTCTCCCCCGAACCACCCCGAGAAGATGAACGAACCCGAAGAGAAAAATCAACTGGAGCGCAGTATCGACATCCTGGTGCTCCTGAACGAAGCCATCAAAGAGACCAACTCGGTCGATGAGGGCCTCTACAAAATTGTGGACCTGACCTGCCGGCTCATGGGCACTACCCAGGCGGCATTGCTTTTGCTGGACGAAGAGAAAGAACTCTTCATCGTCCGCGCCCCCGTGGGTCTGGAAGGAACGCCCCTGAAAAATGGCGAGGCACTGGTATTGCCGGACCGCCTTCAGAACATCCTCTTCCAGTTGCGTAGCATCCACCAGATCAACTACATCGACTCGGGTATCAAAGGACTGAAATTCCCGATTATCGCCATGCCCATCTACTTCAAGGGAAACCGTATCGGACACCTCATCACAGGCGGCGCAAAGGATCCCAGCCAGTCCAAGGACCCACTCCGCAGAAAACTCTTCTCACTCCTGGGACCTTTCGTGTCACTCATCGTGGAAAACACAAAGGCATCAGAACTGCTGGAACAGCATTTCGCAATGAATGCCACGGAATTGCTGGACAGCGCCAGAGATGGCTCCAAGGACAACGCAAAGGCCGCCCAGAAACTCCTGGTGACCAGCGTCCGAAATCCCAGCAAGGTGGTGCGGCTGCTCACCGAGTCCTTCTACAAACAACTCGTCAAGGCGGGCTTCACATCAGGACACATCACCACCGCCGCCAGCACACTCCTGGAATGCATCGTTAGACCACCTAACAATAATTCCTGAACGCTGTATTCCCCACAAAGGTAG
>DCIO01000069.1:0-23653 GCA_002315885.1 Lentisphaeria bacterium UBA1724 | reverse complement strand
GCAGGCAGTTTAATTACCTACCCTCTTGTGGAACATAGCGTTCCTGAAAAATCTTTGAGAGGCGCCTCCTGTGCCTCTTTTTCCTCTGCACTTCGAACCCCATATTTTTTGAATACTGATTATGCCTCTTTGGGATGGTCGTTTTAGCGAAGGGCCTGACGCCCTCGTGCTCCGCCTTTCGGAATCAATCCACTATGACTGCCGCCTGTATCCCTTCGATTTGCAGGGAAGCATGGCCCACGCCAAGATGCTCGCCCACCAGGGAATCATCCCACAGGAGGACGCAGACAAGATCCTGGCGGGCTTGCAGCAGGTCAAGGAAGAACTGGACAGCGGGAAATTTGTCTTCAAGACGGAACTGGAAGACATCCACATGAATATCGAGAGCCGTCTGACCGAACTCATCGGCGCGCCTGGCGCCCGTCTCCACACGGGCCGTTCCCGCAACGACCAAATCGCCACCGACGAACGACTCTATCTGAGACACGTCATTGACGAAATCCGCGAAGATGTCCGGAATTTCCAGAAGGCCCTTTGGAAGTTGGGGAAGGAGAATGCCACGGTGATTATGCCTGGCTTCACCCACCTCCAGCATGCCCAACCCGTGCTCTTCGCACACCACCTCCTGGCGTATGTGGAGATGCTGGAACGGGACCGCGAGCGCCTGGCGGACTGCCGACACCGCATCAACCGCCTGCCCCTGGGCGCGGGTGCCCTGGCGGGCTCCACGCTGCCCCTGAACCGGGAATTCGTGGCAAAGGAACTGGGTTTCGAGGGCGTGTTGCAGAATTCCATGGATTGCGTGGCAGATCGCGACGGCTCCATCGAATTCCTGTCGGACCTCGCCATCATCGCCATGCATCTGTCGCGCTTTGCCGAGGATGTGGCAATCTGGTTCAGCCAGGAATTCGCATTCGTGGAAATCGGGGACGCATTTACCACGGGCAGCAGCCTCATGCCCCAGAAGAAAAATCCCGACATGGCGGAACTCACCCGTGGCAAGACGGGCCGCGTCTATGGCGCCCTCATGGGGCTCCTCACCACCCTGAAGGGCCTGCCCCTGACCTACAACCGGGACCTCCAGGAAGACAAGGAGGGGCTCTTTGATGCCGTGGATACGGTGGACCTGGTCCTACGGACTCTCACCGCGATGCTAGGCACCGTGAAGCCCCGCCCCGCCCGTATGGCAGAAGCCGCCTCCGATCCATCCCTGATGGCCACCGACCTGGCGGAAGCCCTGGTCAAACAGGGCGTGCCCTTCCGGGAAGCCCACCACCAGGTGGGGCGCTTTGTGGGCGCCTGCACCGCCAAAGGCATCACCCTGGCCCAGGCGGATTTGGCGCTGATGAAGGAGTCCATCCCCACCGCCGTTCCCGAATTCCTGGATATCTTTGATGCGGAACACAGCGCCGCCGCACGGGACCTCACTGGCGGCACCGCTCCTGCGCAAGTCGCAAAGCAACTGGACAACTGGGAAAAGAAATTCACCCAAGAATAGCCTCAAATTACCCACACTACCATGATGAAAACTCTACGCGCATTCGGACTATTTCTGGTTTTGACGGCAACGGTGCTCCTGGCGCAGGACGCATGCTGGGTGGAAAAGACCTACCAGTGGAGCGGAAACGGCACAACGAACACACAGGCATTCCCACTCTTCGGCGAAAAATTCTCCGTGCGCTACCAGTCTCCCAATGCGGGATTGCGGGTCATCTTCGTCCCCCTGGAGCGGGATAGCCAGCAGACCCTCAAGAATACCAGCGTTGTCAATACCAAGAACCTAATCACCAAACAGTCCCGAAAGGATATCAATACACCCATCCGTGACGCCGCCAAGAAGAGCGACCCGGCCCTCTGCTGGGGATATCTCTTCATCTCTGGCAAGGGTCCATGGTATGTGGCCATCGACCAATATGTGGACTCTTTCCAGGGCTGGCATCTCAATCAGGCACTGAAGGACCAGAAGGCAGAGGTCCTAAACAATTTCCTGGGCGTCTGGGCGGACAACGGCACCAAGACCATCTCCTTCACTCCCACGGTGGCACCCTGGAAGATTTCCGCCACCTCCGAGACGGACGGCGCCTTCAATGTCAAAGTCAGGAAGCAGGACCAGAAGATATTCTTCGAGGCATCCGCTGGCAAGGCAGGCGAAAAGAAGTCGGGATGGATTTATTCCCTGGAACCCGTGACCATCGAAGTGACCTGCGCCACCGACGAGCAACTCTGGACCATCGAGGCCATTACCCGATAAGCGCCTTCCCATGTCCGAACAGCCCTCCAACAGCACCCTCCCCTGCACCTTGTCCGCCATCCAGCGCCCCGCAAATGCCCTGCTGCTGGCGAACTTCGGGGCACTGGCAGTCATTCTGCTTCTCTGGAGCGCCTGGTGCCTGGGGTGGCTTCCCACGACAGCCGTCTTCAATATCATTGTCATCGTCCCGCTGACACTGATTGCGGGATATGATATCCAACTCGCACGCTTCCATAAAAGCCTCGGTCTGCCGCAACTCTCCCCCAAAGGGCGCATCAAGGCCTGGCTCTACTGGGGCATCGTGGCGCTGTTCATCCTCCAGGTCATCTGGAAACAGAAGGGATATGTGACGGGATTGCTGGGACTACTCACCCTGGTGGAAGCCTTGTGCGCATACGTGCATTTCCTCAATGCAAGACAGGACCGCAAACTGGCGCTGATGTCCATCGGACAGACTCTCCTTCATGCCATCGGATGGCTCTTCTATTTCGGCATGGTTGTCCATGGCGCGGACCGATACGCCGGCATCCTGGATGGCAACGTCAATCTCCTGGGAGGTTTTCCCCCTGCCCTCCAAAGCGTATTTCTCTGGTGCGCAAGAGTGCCTGGCGTAGGCATAACCTGTATTCTCGCGCTTGTGCTGGCAGCCGCATCTCTGGTCCTGCGTCTCTATCTCTATGCCCAACAAGGCGGAGTCTCTCTCAAAACACTCTTGAATCCCCTGGGCAAAACCGCCATGGGGTGTTTTGTCCTGGCAGTGACATTCACTGTCTTTGCCATGCTCACACTCCATTCCCAATGGATGGATGCCGTCAACAACTGGTCAAACGACACCGCCATCTTCACCCTCGCCTCCCCCGCAAGCCAATCCGGTGCCGCAGGGAAATTTGCCGAAGAGCAGAAGGCATTGGGAGAAAAGTTGATTTCGCTGGCACACCAGGAAACCGATGAGGATGCCCCGTATGCCTGGGGACGCTATTGCCGACTCATGGATGACGAACGCCTGAAACCCTGGTATCCCCCCGAATTGGGCGCTGACCCAGAAGACAAAGAAGCACTGGAGAAATATCTCGAAGCCCTCTCCCCATCCCTGGAACAACTGGATGCACTTCTGAAATCCCTGGATACCATCCACGACGCCCAAATCGCAGGGGGCACATACCTCCTGGCAGAATGGCGCTTCCGGGCAAACGCAGAACTCGGACGACGGGATGACGCACTCCGCGCCCTGGCTGATATGACCACCATCGCTCGCTACCAGGCCAATTCCCTGGATATGACACAACGACTCCGCGGCCTCCATCGCATCGTCCTGTGGACCGAAAATCAAAAACGACTCCCCGCGGAATGCCATGACGCACTGCAGGAAGAAGCGAAAAATCTCAAAGAGTTCCTGGAAACGCTTCCCCATGGCCCCGCCATCGATGCCTTTGTCAAGGAAAACCACGATAAACTCCTGGACATCCGAGCGGAATTCCGTAACTGGGGATTGGCCATGCCTTTCTTCTACATGATGACTACCGCCGATGATATCAGGCTGCTTCAGAATTTCCAGAATATCGATAATCCCGCACAAGTCACCCCCATACAAAAGGGACAGCAGACTGTCTTCCTATTCTGCGCATTCGTCCAAAACTCCCTCACACGCGTCTACAATTATGAACTAGAGACCGCACTGGGAAGACTGGAACAATTCGAATAACCGAAGGCACCGACGGCGTCCCCGCCGTCGAAGGGGGGTGTACCGACGGCGTCCCCGCCGTCGCCAAGGTGTGTACCGACGGCGTCCCCGCCGTCGAAGGGGTGTGCCGACGGCGTCCCCGCCGTCGAAGGGGTGTACCGACGGCGTCCCCGCCGTCGAAGGGGTGTGCCAACGGCGTCCCCGCCGTCGAAGGGGTGTGCCGACGGCGTCCCCGCCGTCGAAGGACGTGGTTTATTACACCGCTTGCACGGATTCGTGGCGACACTGCGAATGTCCAAAATGCCTCTTCCGAATGTCCTGCAATCCTTATATTAGGGATTAAATTTATCTGTTTCCCAATTTCTTCTCTTTTTCACCGATTAATTTTGGCAAAACTATGCGTTCTTGGATTCTGGCATTACTCTGTTGCGTAGCCGCCTACGCGCAAACTACCGTCGGATATATCACCAGCAATGGCGTCGCCTTGCGGGCACAACCCGCTTCGTACTACGAAAGACTGGCCATCCTCTCCAAGGAAACCCCCGTGGAAATCGTCTCCTATCAAGGCATGGAGGGGGACAAATGGGCGGAAATCCGCATTCCCGTAAAGGTCACGGGCTGGACCCACGCGGACAGCGTGAATGCAGAGGGCATTGTGGTGGCATCCCCCTGTCCCATCTACACGGGCCCCGGCGACCACTTCACCGCATTCTACATGGCAAAGGAGGGTTCTTCCCTGGCTCTGGAAGGCAAGAAGGACGGCGACTGGGTCTGCGTGGCAGTTCCCAAGGACGCCACCGCATGGGTCAGCACCGCATTCGTGGCATTGGGTGAAGTCCCCGCCGCGCCAGTTGTCGTGCCTGTCGCAATTCAAGAGGACAGCACCTCCAAGGAACTGGCCGCCCAGCGTGCGCAATTGCAGCAACTCCAGGCAAAACAGCAACAGGAATTGGCGAAGGACCAAAGCAAACTGGAAGCCCTTCAGCAGCAATCTGACGCCCTGAAGGCCCAGGCAAATCAGCGTGAAGAGGAACTCTCGCGGTTGCAGAATGACGCCGCGCGCCTGGAAGCCGAGCGCGAAGCCGCCCAGGCCAAAGCGAAGCTCGCCGCTATGGAACGAGAGAAGGCCCTCCAACTGGAGCAGCAGGAGTTGGCACAGCTAGAGGCCGCTCAGAAGGCCGCCCAGGAAAAAGCACGCCTGGTGCAGGAGGACTCCGCACGCTGGGAAGCCGAAGCCAAGGCCACCGCAGACAAGATCCTCAACGCACGCCTAGAAGCCCAGAAGCGTAGCGATGCCGCAAAGGCAGAAGCCGCCGCCATGGCTGCCGAGCAATTGAAGGCCGAGACCCTGGCCCAGGAAGCCCTGGCGAAAGTCAAGTCCGCCCAGGCCCAGCAGGATAGCTCCGTGAAGGAATTGGAGGCCCTCCAGGCAAATATCGAGAAGCATCAGCAGGCCGTCAAGGCCGCCACCGACCAGGCGGAACTCCTGCGTCTTGAACGCGAGAAGATGGAGGCCTCCACCAAGGAAGCCCAGGCAAAACTGGAAGCCATGAAAGCGGAAGGAGAACGCCTGAGCGCCGAACAGCGCGAACAGGCCGCCAAGGCGGAACTGGCGCGACAGGAGAAGGCGAAAGTCCAGGCGGAGCTGGATGAACTGGAAGCCCAGACCAAGGCTCTGGCGGACAAGAAGGCCGAGCTAGCGGCCGCAAAGGCCGCCGCGGAAGCGGAAGCCAAGGCCCAGGTGGAAGCAGAGGCCAAGGCCGCTGAAGAGGCAAAACTCAAGGCCGCTGCGGAAGCCAAGGCCGCAGAAGAGGCAAAACTTAAGGCCCAAGCGGAAGCCAAGGCCCAAGCGGAAGCCGCAAAGAGCCAGTCCGCTTCCAAGAAGCAGATTGTTGTCAAGGAAATTTCTGGTATCATCAAGCCCCTGCGTGACGTCAATCCCGACACCACCCACGCGCTGTGCCACGTGGAAAATGGCCGCTATATCACAGACTACTACCTGCGTTCCGAGCGCCTGGATCTCAAGCGCTGGGAAGGCCGTGAGGTCTCCCGCATTGCTGGCATGGAAATCGACCGCGGGTGGGACAAACCGCTCTTCGTAATCACGGGCATAACCTTCAAATAACAAGCCGTCAGGAATGCCAAGCGAAGGACGACCTGGGATGGTCTGCCGCCTAGATTTTCCATGAAAAAGAGTCTTTCCATCCTAGCGCGTTGCCTCTGCCTGGCCTTGGCGGCGTGGCTCATCTGGAGACTCGTCCACCGTGCAGACCAGGATGTCCTGTCATCCTTTCGGCAATGCCTCGCCTCTCCGCAGGGCATTACCGCCATCGCGTTGTATTTCATCGTGCAACTGCTGGGTGCCTGGCGCTGGCAACTCCTCCTTTCTGCTCCAGGGATGCCCATCCCCTACCTGCAGTGTCTGCGTCTGACACTAGGCGGAGATTTCTTCAGCCTGGTCATCCCCGGTGGCATTTCCGGGGACATCATCAAGGTGGGCGCAGCCACTGCCATTCACCCAGGAAAGGCGGCAGAGTTGACTCTGGTGGACCTCCTGGACCGCGCCATCGGCCTAGCGGGGCTCTTCGGAGCGGGTGGTCTGGCGGTGCTCTTTCTCCATCGGCTCCTCCTCGCCCAGGAAGCCAGCGCACCCACGCTGACTTTCGCGGTGGTGGTAGTCTTTTCCGGGCTAATCTGCGCATTGACGGGGTATCTCCTTTGGGCGAAGTGGCCTACACTGAAAACACGCGCCGGCATTCCAAAAATCACCGCTCTGCTCTCCCGTATGACGCCCGACTTCGGCAAGAGGCTCTTCGGACGGTTCGGCGATGCACTTTCCCTCTACCGTGAAAGGCGCGCCGTCCTCTGGGAGACCTTCGGCATCTCCGTTGCAATTCACCTCCTCCTGGGCGTGGAATTCTTCTTCCTGGGAAAAGCCCTCCACGAATCCCAGATGACGTTGCCACAGTACCTCCTGACAACGCAGCTGGCAAATGCCTCCGCAATCCTGCCAATCACGCCAGGCGGACTGGGAATCCGAGATACCATCGCGGAGGTGCTTTTCCAAAATTTCGGAGCAGAGCCCGCGGTAGTTGCCACCACCATCCCACTGCTCTACTCCGCTATCCTCGTCTTCTGGGGACTCGTCGGCGCCATCGCCTTCGCAATCATCCCCCCACCAAAAACCATTTCCTTACCTGAAACACAACAAGGAATTCCAAAATGAAACACACTGTAATCAAAGACGTCCTGGCCAGCCGGGACTTCGGTCAGACCTTCACCGTCGCAGGATGGGTCCGCACCCGCCGCGACTCCAAAGGTGGCTTCTCGTTCGTCGAACTCAATGACGGCTCCTGCTTTGACAACCTGCAGATTGTCGCCCCCCAGGAACTGCCCAACTACGAGGCGGAAATCCTGAAGCTCTATCCCGGTTGTTCCCTGACCGCCACCGGCAAACTAGTGGAGAGCCCCGCCGCAGGACAGGCAGTAGAACTCCATGCGGACTCCATCACACTCTTCGGCGCCTGCGATCCCCTGAAGTATCCCCTGAGCAAGGGCCGCATCTCCTTCGAGCGCCTCCGTGAAGTCGCTCACCTGCGCCCCCGTACCAACACCTTCGGTTGCGTCTCCCGCATCCGCAACTGCCTGGCCATGGCCACCCACAAGTTCTTCCAGAGCCGCGGCTTCTACTACTTCAACGCCCCCATCTTCACCGCAAGTGACTGCGAAGGCGCAGGCGAGATGTTCCAGGTGACCACCATGGACCTGAACAACATGCCCAAGGACCCCGAAACCGGAAAGGTGGATTTCAAGCAGGATTTCTTCGGCAAGCCTGTCAACCTGACTGTCTCCGGACAGCTGGAAGCCGAGACCTACGCCTGCGCACTGGGCAGCGTCTATACCTTCGGACCTACCTTCCGCGCCGAAAAGTCCAACACTTCTCGACACCTCTCCGAGTTCTGGATGATCGAACCCGAAATCGCATTCGCAGACCTTAATGACGATGCGGATATCGCAGAGGATTACCTCCGCGCACTCTTCAACGCCGTCATCACCGAATGCCAGGATGACCTGAAATTCTGCGATGCACGCATCGAGAAGGGACTCCTGGAACGACTCACCCGACTGGCCACCGCGAAATTCGCCCGCATCACCTACGATGAAGCCATCGAAATCCTCTCCAAGAATGCCGATGCCTTCGAGTTCAAACCCTACTGGGGCGCGGACCTCCAGAGCGAACACGAACGCTATCTGGCGGAAAAGGTCTTCAATGGCCCCGTCATCGTCATGAACTACCCTAAGGAAATCAAGGCATTCTATATGCGCGCCAATGATGACGGCAAGACCGTCGCCGCCATGGATGTCCTCCTCCCCGAAGTGGGTGAAATCATCGGCGGAAGCCAGCGCGAAGAGCGCCTGGATCTCCTGGAAGGCCGCATCCGCGAACTGGGCATGGATCCCGCCAACTACTGGTGGTATCTGGATCTGCGCCGTTTCGGTTCCGTGCCCCACGCCGGCTTCGGTCTGGGCTTCGAACGAATGGTTCGCTTCTGCACGGGCATGGGCAACATCCGCGATGTGATCCCCTACCCCCGCGCACCCCGCGAAATCGAATTCTAATTCAGGCAACCACTAGCATCACCGACCATGTCCAGAAAACTCCTCATCTTCTTTTTGCCGTTGATTGTCGCAGGTATTCTGGGCACGGTCTACTATCAAAAAATCTATAACGCCGACAACGCCTCCCCCGAATGGGAGGTGGTCGGCGATACAGGCGTCGAAGCAGAATTGCCTCCCCCCATTCCCGAGGAACCTCCCGCGCTCCCCGACCCCACCGTCGCCCAGCCTCCCGAACCCACTCCCGAAATCCAGGAAGTCGTCGAGGAAATCCAGGACACCGCCATTTCGGATGACCAGGCGCTCCTGGATGCCGCAGGGAAACTCACCTCCAATCCGCTCCTGAAAGTGGCGCTCTCCCAAGAGGCCGCACTGAAGCGCTTCGTCCAACTCCTGGATGCCATCGCCAATGGCAAAATCCCCACCGTATCTCTGGGATTTGTGGGAGAAACCCCACTCTTCGAGGCAGAAACCAACGCCGAAGGATATCTGGCTGCCACTGCAAAGACCAAACAGCGCCTGAGTCCTCTGGTGGAGGCCGCCACAAATGTGCCTCCCGCAAAAGCGGCAGAATGGTTCACTCTGGCAGAACCACGCCTGCAAATCATCCTGGAAGACCTGGGATATCAGGACCTCACAATCCGACAGCTCCTGACCAATGCCGTCACAGTCATCCTGCAAGTCCCAATCTTCAATTTCGATCCAGAGCTGACACCCACGGGAAAACCAAATCAATACGAATATAAGGACTCCGTCTTCCAGGAACTCAATGAATTCCAAAAGGCTATGGTCAGACTCGGACCCGAAAATTGCCAGAAACTCCGAAATACAACCCTCCAAATCTCCAAAGAACTAAAGCTATTTAAATAGTCGCGGCTGCGCCGAAACATCTATTCGGGATTCCACCCAAAAGGCTGTTGCATTACCCCTTTGCAACAGCCTTTTTTATTTCAATTCAGCCCCTTGAGGCCCTGAGGCCTTTTTATTCCAAATTCCCAATTGGAAATTGATATTTTTTTCGGGGGGAAGGCAAAAAATCCGAAATTTCTGACAAAAATTGGATTTTTTTGGATTTTTTTTGACTTTTTTTGCAAAAATAGGTTGCAACATTGCAGATTTAGTTTATTTTAGGGAAGAAAAGGGATGAATAGGGCAAGATAGGGATGATTAGGAGAACATCCCCGACACCGCCCAAAATCCAAAACTCCTAACCAAATTTTCCGTCGGATGTCAGAGACGCCCATCAAAAAAATACGGCTCTTCACGGGGACCTTCCCCGCAGGAGTGGATAGCCAGCGAAGGCTTTCCATGCCCCGTAGCTGGCGTCTGCCCACGGACACCGACGATACTCAATTCTATCTGATTCCTGGGCGCGCGCGCCGCATCCAAGTCGTCACCGAAGAAAAGATGCAGTCCATTTTCGAGAAACTCGAGAATAGCTCTCTGGCCAATGACGACAAGATTGCCGCATATACCGACATCGCATCCAAGATCCAGATCGTGACTCTTGACAGCCACGGCCGTTTCGCCTTGAGTCCCACCCTGGCGGAATTCGCGGGCATCAAAGACAAGGCGGTCTTCCTGGGCTCCATGGTCTACGGGACCATCATGGCCGCTGACGAATGGCAGGAACGCCAGACGCCCCTCGCCTCCAGCTTCGACCTGCTCCAGCAAATCGAAGAATCCTCCAAGAACGCCTCACAGGAATGACCCAGCCCTTCCTTCATACCCCGGTCCTGCAACAAGAGGCAATCCGCCTCCTGACAGAAGAGGGCGGGACACATTTCCTGGATGGGACACTGGGCGGAGGAGGCGATACCGAGGAAATCCTCAAGGGCGACGAAACCCGCGAAGTCATCGGCATCGACCGGGACTACACCGCCTTGGATGCCGCCTCCGAACGCCTGGCGCCCTTCGGCAACCGCTTCCATCCCTGGCACGGCACTTTCAGCCATCTGGAAGAGGCTATCCAGGATACTGGATGGACGACATTGGACGGCATTCTGCTGGATATCGGTGTCTCCTCCCCACAAATCGATACCCCAGAACGGGGATTCTCGTTCCGATTTGACGCGCCATTGGATATGCGGATGGATACCTCGGGCGGCGACCCCACAGCCGCGGACCTCCTCAATACCCTCCCCCAGAAGGAACTGGCCGACATCTTCTGGACCTATGGCGAAGAACGTTTCTCCCGCCCCATCGCAAAGGCAATCGTCGAAAGACGGGAAACCAACCCCTGGGAAACCACCACCGAACTGGCGGCGTTGCTGGAACGGATTGTCGGTCGAAGCCACCAGCATGGCCTTCCTCCCGCTACGAGAGTCTTCCAGGCGCTCCGCATCGCGGTCAACCACGAGTTGGACGAACTGGAGGCCGCGCTGAAAGCCGCGGAACGTGTCCTGTCTCCCGGCGGTCGCCTGGTGGTCATCAGCTTCCACTCGTTGGAAGACCGCATCGTCAAGCACTACCTGCAGCACGCCGCACAGACCTGCATCTGTCCCCCCGCTCTCCCCTGCACCTGTAACAAAAAAGTCACTTTCGAAATTCTGACGAAAAAGCCCTGCACGGCTTCTGCAGAAGAACTCAAGAAAAACTCCCGTTCGGCATGCGCAAAACTCCGCGCCGCCAAGCGGACAAACGAACCACCGGAATTCACAAGGCAATACTGAACACTCTTTCCTTCCACCATCTAGGGGCCGCCCACAACCATGAACGTCTATCTCAACATGCCATCGAATAAGAAAAAGAGCCCGAAAGGCGCTAGCATGGATATGCTCAAGTTCTGCGCGGCGTTGGTGGTGGCGTGCACCTTCATTGGCTTCCTAACCTGGCGGCATGCCCAGGAAAGCAACGATATTCGCCAACTCCGCGAAGACCTGAAAAAGTTGGAGAGTGAGCGAAAGGAAATGGCGGTCAAACTCCACAACGCGAACATCGACCTAGAACGGGAGATGGAAGGCAGAAGAATCATGGAGTTATCCAACTCTCTGAAACTCGGGTTAAGGCCGCCAGATCCAAAACAGCGGATTGTCCAAATGGACCGCAAACAGGATAACCGAGGTATCCGCGCCTTCACAAAAATGGTCGGATACAACAAATAGCCTCATTTACCCCGCCAATTTCTTGACGGGGCTTCTGCTTTTTCACGACTCACTAACCTGACTTCACAAGTTTCTCACCAATGCCAGCCACCCCGAACAACAATGCTTTCACCGCAGAAAAGAATGCGGGATGGCTTGCCCGTGGCAAGGCATTTCTGAAACAACTCTGGCATTCCCTGCAGCCCTGGAACGCACTCGAAGAAAACGCCCAGGGAAATGAGATGCCGGAAAGCATCCGCAGGGGCATCCTCGCACGCCGCACTGTTGTGATATTCTGCGTCTTCGTGGCACTGGGATGGCTAGTCTGCCACCTGGCAAAAGTCCAGATTGTCGATACGGGTTACTATTCTCGCCACGCAAAGGCGATTTGCCAATCCAGATATCTGGAAAATGCGCACCGTGGAAATATCCTCGACCTCAATGGAAATGTCTTCGCCGAAGACAAAGCCACACGGGATATCTGCGCAGAACCAAAACGCTTCGCCGACAAATTGGACAAGGCCACCGAAATCATCGCCAGGCACCTGCAACTCGACTACGATGAACTCTACAAGCGCTTCGCGAAATCCATCGCACACGATTTCACCGTCGAATTGGCAGATTACGTCCCACAGGAATTTGTCCGAGAGAACCGCCTTTCCCAAATCAAGGGCGTCACGCTGAAACCCATTTGGGGCGCCGCAGACTTTGACGATGCAGCAGATGACCAACCCGCAGAGCGCATCACAAAGCCCTCCACGCTTGTGGGCTTCAGGGTTCTCTTCCATCCCAGCAAACTGACGAATCAGGAGCGCAGGGTCTCCTGTGATAAAATCCTCACTTGCTTTGATTTCACCAAAGTCGGCTTGGACCAGGATTGCCGAAAAGCCATGGAACGCTGCCAGGAAATCTCCGTCAAGCGCGGTGTCTCCTGGGATACTGCCAACGCCATGATGAAGGAATTGAATGCCGAAGGCATAAAGCGCGGCGTCAGATTCCTGGATTCATGGGTGCGAGACTATCCCCGAGACTACGAATTGGCGAATCTGTTGGGCTTTACCGACAATGAACACAAGGGTGTTTCTGGACTGGAAGCACTGATGGACAGCTATCTGCAGCCGATTCTCGGCAAGAGCACCCTTCTCCACGACCGCAAAGGCCGCCCTGTGGAAGACGGCAGGACCATCGAGAAGCCCGCTGTGAATGGCGCAGATGTCTACCTGACCATCCAGGAACCCATCCAGCGCATCATGGAAGAGGAATTGGAAGCCTTGTGGGAAAAACACCATCCTGACCGGGCATTTGCCATCATGATTGACCCCGCAACGGGCGCAGTCATGGGGCTGGCCCAGTTCCCCCAGTTCAACCCCAACGACTCCACCACCATGGAGGATCCCGCGGCATGCCAGAACCACATCCTGCAACAGTGCTACGACCCGGGTTCCATCATGAAAGCCATCAGCCTCACTGGCGTCCTGGCCAGCGGCATTGCGAACTTGAATACCGTAAAGGACTGCGAACACGGCCATTGGGTCTATAACCGAAAGGCGCTCCATGACTCCCATCCCATGGATGAACTGACCCTTTCGGAAGTCATCAAGCACTCCAGCAATATCGGCACCGCGAAATTTGCCATCGACCTGGGCGAGGAGAAGATGTACCAGCATCTCGTACGGTTTGGTTTCGGCAAACCCACGGGCCTTGGCTTCTATCCCGAAGGCAAGACTCCCGTGGTCTTCAGAAATGAGCGAACGGGCTTCTTCCGGGAACTCCATCAGTGGGATTCCCTGACCATCTCACGTGTCCCCATGGGACAGGGCATGACCGTGCCACTGCTGCAGATGGTCCAGGCATGGTCCGCATTGGCGAACCACGGCGAAATCATGCAGCTCTATCTGGTGGATCGCGTCAGATTCGCTGACGGCAAAGTGGAATACTCCCTGCCCCATGTGAAATACCGCGCAGCTCGCCCCGATGCCGTCGCCCAAATGGTCAAGGCACTCTCCACTGTCACGGAACCCGACGGAACGGGACGCAATGCCGCCATCAAGGGCTTCCGCGTTGCAGGCAAGACGGGCACCGCACAGATGTGGATTCAGGCGAACAAGGCAAAGGGCATTGTCGGACACTATGCGAATCAGTTCCTGGCGTCCTTTATCGGCTTCGCACCCGCGGAAAATCCCCGCTTCCTGCTGCTGGTCTCCGCCGAGAATCCCACCCAGGGCTCCCACACCGGCAGCGGCGTCTCCGCACCCGTCTTCAAACGCATCGCCACACGCACCCTGGAATATCTCCAAGTCGCACCCGACGAAACAATTGTTCCTCACAAAAATTCCAAGGGCACCGCGAAACGATAATGCTTAATGCTTGATGCCGAGTAACATAGCGTTGATATAAAATAACAAAGGGCTGTTGCAACCGTAGTGGTTATGCGACAGCCCTTTTTGTTTGCTCAACACTCAAAAAAATTGAGCATTGAGAATTGAGAATTGGCCTTAGTAGTCGTCGTCCTCTTCGCTGGCGGCTTCCTTGGCGACTTCCTCGATGGTCTTCTGCTCTTCGATGGCGGCACGGAGGCGTTCCAGAGCCTGGTTCTGGATCTGGCGCACGCGTTCGCGGGTGCGCCCGATGGCGTGTGAGACCTCTTCCAGGGTCTTTGCCTTCTCACCGTCCAGACCGAAGCGGAGCTTCAGGATGACGCGCTCGCGTTCGGGCAGCTTGCTGACCATCTGCATCATCAGAGACAGTGTCTCGTCATCCTGGATGATATCGTTGGGGGCCACGGTCTTGTCATCAGGGATGATGTCCTTGAATTCGCCCTCGGCGCCATTCTGGATGGGATCAAAAAGAGAGATGGTGCTGGCCTTGCCCTGACGCAGACCCGTAACCGTACGCTCGGTCAGGTTGATTTCGTTGGCGATTTCCTTATCGGTTGGATCGCGTCCCAGCGTCTGAGCCAACTTCGCCTTGGCATTCTGAATCTTGCCAATCTTGCTGGCAGACTGCACAGGAATACGAATCGTACGAGCCTGGTTGGCCAGGGCACGACGCATGGACTGCTTGATCCACCAGGCCGCATAGCTGGAGAGCTTCGCGCCTTTCGAGGGATCGAATTTCTCGACCGCACGCATCAAACCGATGTTGCCCTCGCTAATCAAGTCCAGCAACGGCAACCCCAAACCCTTGAAATCGTGGGCAATCTTCACCACCAAACGGAGGTTGCTGCTAATCAAAATATCACGGGCTTCCATATCACCCTTGGCAATCCGCTTGGCTAATTGTGCTTCTTCTTTCTGACTCACCAGCGGAAATTGACCAATGCTCTGCATATAGAGCTTCATCGTATCATTGTCGGAAATCATCTTCGATGCATTCTCCTATCTTTCGATTTACCCCCTCACGGGCTTATACGCCACCCGAAAACACCCCCCATAGAAAACAAAATTCAACTACGGTTTCTCTTTCGGATGAAATCACACCATCGGTAATGTGATTACTTAATAACGAATGAAAATGACATTTTATTGACAACTCTGTGCATTTTTTACAAATTTTCTCAAATTACGGACAAAATTCAAAAACGATTTCTCAAAATGAGTTGCAGAATTCCCGCGGTGGCTTATAGTAAGCGGTCTGACAACAAATACTTTCCTATACATACATCAACCCCCCTTTCCAGGAGTGCAAAATGTCCGTTCATCCTAGCCTGAAAACCAAAGGTTCCGTCAGCGAAAAGCGTAATGTCCTGAAGCGCCACGAGCGCATCGACATGCTCAAGAAAGAAGGCCGTTTCAAGGACGGCGACAAGGCCTGGGGACTGCCGAAGACCAAGCCCGAGGCATAAGCTCTCGAGACGAAATCGTTTGTCATACCGCATCCCGCCTTGTTTCTACATGGTGAGGTGCGGTTTTTTCTTTTGCTGCCGATTTTATACCTAGGAGTCAACAATGTGGAATTATACCGATAAAGTCCAGGACCACTTTCAGAATCCCCGCAATGTGGGCGTTCTCGAGGATGCCGATGGCATTGGCGAAGTGGGAAATATCATCTGTGGTGATGCCATGAAATTGTCCATCAAACTAACGGATGACAAGAAGAGCATCGCCGATGCCCGTTTCCAGACTTTCGGTTGCGCCAGCGCCATCGCCAGCGCCAGCGCCCTGACGGAAATGCTGAAGGGCAAGACCGTGGAAGAGGCCTCCAAACTCACCAACCAGGACATCGCCGACTACCTGGGGTCCCTGCCTGAGGCGAAGATGCACTGTTCCGTCATGGGCATGGAAGCCTTCCAGGCCGCATTGGCAGATATCCGCAAGAAGCATCCTGAATACAACCTGCCTGGTGCAGTCACCGAGGAAGGTGACGAGCGTGTGGTCTGCGAGTGCTTCAATGTCACAGTCGGCAAAATCCGCGAGGTCATCCGCCTGAACAAGTTGACCACCGTGGAACAGGTCACCTACTACACCAAGGCGGGTGGCGGTTGTGGTGGCTGCAAGGAAGAAATCCAGAAGATTCTGGACGAAGAACTCGGCAAGGCCAATCAGGGCGGCCAGAATGATGCGACGCCCTCCCCCATCGCTCAAACCATCAAGGAAAATGTGGGCCCCCTCACGCCTTTCCAGAAGATGATCATGATTCAGCAGACCTTCGACTCCATCATCCGCCCTGGCCTGCAGGACGACGGCGGCGATGCCGAGTTGGTGGATGTGGCGGACGACAAAGTCACCATCCGCCTGAAGGGCCACTGTGCCACCTGCGCCCTGGCTGACAAGACCATCGAGCACTGGATTGAGGCGAAGCTCCGGGAGAAGGTCTCCGCCGCCATCACTGTCACCGCCGTGAAATAGGAGTAATAGAAGCCATGTCCGACCCCATCATCTATCTGGATAACAACGCCACCACCCGTGTGGCCCCAGAGGTATTCCAGGCCATGGCGCCCTTCCTGACCGAAGAATACGCCAACCCCTCCAGCGTCTACCCCTTCGCGGGTCCTGCCGCCAGTGCCATCGATACCGCACGCCAGCAAATGGCTTCCCTCCTGGGATGCCAGTCCGAAGAAGTCATCTTCACCAGCTGCGGCAGCGAGTCCGACAACGCGGCTCTGCGTAGCGCCATCAAGACCCAGAATGGTCGCCGCAACATCGTCACCACCTGTGTGGAACATCCCGCAATCCTGAATACCTGCCGCGATCTGGCAGAATACGCGGGCGCCCATATTGACTATCTCAGCGTGGATAGCCACGGCCGCATCGACCTGGATGAGGCAAAGGCACTCATCACCGAAGACACCGCGCTAGTCTCCATCATGTTCGCCAATAACGAAATCGGGAACATCTACCCCATTCGCGAACTCTCCCAGATGGCACACGCAAAGGGCGCGCTCTTCCACACTGACGCCGTCCAGGCAATCGGCAAAATCCCCGTTGACCTGACCAACGACCTGAAAGACGTGGATTTCCTCTCTCTGTCGGGCCACAAGTTCCACGCCCCCAAAGGCATCGGTGTTCTCTATCGCCGTAACTTCGCTCCCTTCACCGCCTATCTGACGGGCGGGCACCAGGAGAAGATGCAACGCGCAGGCACCGAGAATGTGGCATCCATCGCGGGATTGGGCGTGGCCGCGGAATTGGCCGCCAAGCACATCCAGGAAGAGAACACCCGCGTCAAGGCACTGCGGGACCGCCTGCAGGAAGGCCTGCTGGCCACCTGCCCCGACGCAATGGTCAACGGCGACATCGAGCACCGCCTGCCCAACACCTTGAACATCTGCTTCAAGTATATCGAAGGCGAGTCCATCCTTCTGCGCCTGTGGGACCGCGCACGAGTCTGCGCCTCCTCTGGCTCCGCATGCACCACGGGATCCCTGGAACCCTCCCATGTCCTCCGCGCCATGGGGCTGGACTACAAGGCGCTCCACGGAACAGTCCGCCTGAGCCTCTCCCGCTACAATACGGATAAGGATGTGGACACCGTCCTGGAAGTCCTCCCCCCAATCATCCGCAATCTCCGGGACCTCTCTCCCTTCGGCCGCGACTAAGATACCATCATGGCAGCACCCGCACCTATTCCCAATACACCCATCTACGCCGTCGAAATCGAAACCGACAACCGCGACGTAGCTACACTAGGTGAACTCCTTTCCGCCATGGACCTGCCGCCACAGGCACTCTCCAGCTACGAAAATCTGGAGACACGACGCGGCACCAACTACGTCCTCTGCGACACTCCCGCCGAGGCCACCGCCGCACGCATGCAGGTGGAGGCACTCCTGGAACAGTGGCAGACACTCCTGGATGGCCCCGTCTATGCCATTCGCGAGAAGGAAATCAAGCGGGAAGACTGGTCCGAAAGCTGGAAAAAATACTTCCATCCCTTCCGCGCATCCAAGCGACTGGTCATCAAGCCCAGCTGGGAGGAATTCACCGCCGACCCCACTGACATCCTCCTGGAAATCGACCCCGGAATGTGCTTCGGAACCGGCTCACACGGCACCACCCGCGGATGCCTGGAATTCTTGGATGACCTGGCGGATGATGCCAATCCCGACCGCCCACGCACACTCATTGACGCGGGATGCGGATCCGGCATTCTCTCCATGGCCGCCGACAAATTGGGATATGGTCCCACCTTCGCCTTCGACTATGATCCACAGGCAATCCTGGTCACCAACGAGAATTTCGCCCGGGCGGGCCTGACCACCGTCCAAGTCAGCGAGGGCGATGTCCACGACCTGGTGCCGCCTTTCCAGGCGGATTTGGTGCTGGCGAATATCCTGGCGCCGATTCTGTTGGAGGCGAAGGAGAACCTGATGAATATGGTGCGTCCTGGCGGGTTGGTGGTGCTTTCGGGCATTCTGACCACCCAGTATCCCCATATCCGCGAGGCCTTCCAAGCCCTGGGTGCGGAGGAATTGGAGACCCGCACCGTCGCCGACTGGACCAGCGGCCTCTATCGCAAACCCGAGGCATAGTCCGTTATGACCGAGCTCGGCTGGTTTCCCCTGATATTGCTCTCCGCCACCTCCCTGGGAGTCTACGACTTCTCCAAGAAGCACGCCGTGGCGGGAAACCGCGTCATGCCAGTGCTCTTTCTGGCGACACTCTGCGGCACGGCATTTCTATTGGTTACCACCGCCATCACGGGGCATTTCCTGGAGTATCTCTGCTGCACACCCCGGGAATGGTGCCTCATCATGGTGAAATCCATTATCGTGGCGGGGAGTTGGATTGCGGGATATTTCGCACTCCACGACCTGCCCATCTCCATCGCCGCGCCCGTCCGCGCCTCCGCCCCCGTCTGGACCACCATCGGCGGGTTCCTGCTTTTTCACGAATGTCCCAAAGCACTACAGTTCCTGGGCATGCTGGCAGTATTCGCGGGATATTTCCTCTTCTCCACCATCGGGAAACACGAGGGGTTCTCCTTCCGAAGCCGCGGCATACGGATGATTATCGCCGCCACCCTCATCGGTTCCGCCAGCGCACTCTATGACCGATTCATCATGTATACGCTGAACTTGGATCCCGATGTGGTCCAATTCCACTTCTCCATCGATCTGGTCCTGCTCCTGGGACTCACCTGGCTCCTCCAAAAACACCTTCCCCTTCTCCACGAAGACGCGCCCTTCAAATGGCGCTGGTCAATCCCAGCTATCGGAATCCTCCTCATCGCCGCGGATTTCTTCTTCTTCCACGCACTCCATACCCCAGGCACACAAGTCGGAATCCTCTCCGTCCTCCGACGCAGTTCCGTCATCGTCTCCTTCGCCTTCGGAGCGTGGTATTTTCACGAAAAGGACATCCCCAAGAAAATCCTGGCCCTTGCACTTGTCCTGGCAGGCATCATCATTCTTGGCTACGCAAAATAATCTCCCGCCATGTTTCAGATCATCGCAAACGGCTTCGCACTCTATCTGAATCTCTTTTTCCTCCTGACGCCTTTCTTCGTCCTGGGGACATTCATTGCCATGACCGATGGCATTGACGAGACTCTCCGCAAGAAACTGGCCTTCCGCATCGCCCTGGGGGCCACTGGGGTCACCCTGGTCATCTTCCTGCTGGGTTCCTTCATCATGCAGCTCTTCGGCATCACCGTGGATGCCTTCCGCGCAGGCTCTGGAGTCCTCCTTCTGCTGACCGCCATCAGCCTCGTTCTGGGAAAAGACCCCGAAAAGAAAATCACCGACTCCGCCAAACTCCTGGACATGGCGGTGGTGCCCCTGGCTACGCCTATCACCGCGGGCCCCGCCACCCTGGGTGCACTGATGGTTCTGGGCACAACTACACCCGATATTCAGGGGAAAGTCATCACCTGCATCGCCATCGCCGCCGCTTGCTTCTCCATCGGATTCATGCTCCGGATGTCCGATAAAATCAATCAATTGCTGGGACACGCAAATATCACCATCCTCAGCAAAATCACCGGCCTAATCCTGAGCGCCATCGCTATGCAGATGATTATTGTCGGCGCTAAAAATCTCTGGTTGATGCCGTAATCAATGCCCCTTGCCCCTCGTTTCGCGGGCTTCCGCCCGCTACACGAGGGGCGCACCTACGGGGGCCTAACGCCCCCTCCCTACGTATCTTGACCAGATACCTTCCGCGGTTCCTCCCCCTTCCGCGGTTCCCCAAGCTATTTATTCCGCCAGAAGCTGGGCAGGAAGACCACCAGGACCGTATAGAGTTCCAATCGTCCCACAATCATAATAAAGGAGAGGAGATATTTTGCAGGGGCGCTCATCCAGGCATAGGAACTCGCAGGCCCGACCTTCGACAGCCCTGGACCTACATTGCTGATGGCGGAAATTGCACAGGAGAACGCGGTCTCGAAGTCCATGGATGACAGATAGGGCAACAACAAAGTGCAGATTCCCGTCACAACCACAAAAATAATCGCGAAGCCCATGGTCTGCCGTACGAGTGGCATATCCACTCGTGCATGATTCAACATCACATTTGGCATCAGATGCGGGAAAATCTTTCGATGTGCCTCCCCTAATGCCTGCTTCCATACAACGAGGACTCGCGCCACCTTCATGCCACCGCTAGTGGATCCGCCGCAACCGCCGCAGACCATAATCAACAGCAGCAAACCAGGCAACCCCGGCAACGCCCAGGTAAGATAGTCCGAGGTGGCAAAACCCGTAGTGCTAATCAGCGACACCACCTGGAACGCCGCCGTCCGGCATAACGCCTCCAGCCGATGGGGAATGGGAGTCCCGTCCAGATATTCCAATTTACTCCCGGTGCAATAGAGTTGTATCGTGAATATGGCGGTGACTGCCAGCACAATGCCCAGGAAGAAGCGGGTTTCTTCGTCCTTGTGGTATGCAAATTTTCCGTGCAGGAGCAACCGTAACATCAGCATCAAGTTGCAGGAACTAATCGCCATGGCGGCGATGGCAATCCACTGCACCAACGGGGATGGAAAATGGGCAAAAGAATCGGAGTAGTTTCCAAAACCGCCCGTAGCCACGGTGGCAAAGCCATGGCACACCGCGTCAAACCAATTTCCCATTCCGCAATATCGATAAGCAACGACCACCACGGCAGTCCAAAGGGCATAACATCCCAGTGTCAGACGAGCCGTATTGGCAATCCGCGAGGTCTCCTGGTCGTAGATATTCTTTAGGCCAGGCACTTCTGCGTTATAGAGATGCTTTCCTGCCCCCAGCACAGGCAATAGGATGAGTGCAAACATCACAAAGCCGATGCCGCCAAACCAATTCAGCAACGCCCGCCAGAAAAGAATTGCCCTGGGCAGAGTCTCCAATCCCCCTACTTGTTCTACGCCGCCCCAAAGCCTCATCCCAGATTGGATGATGGATGCACCTGTGGTACTAATCCCCGAAGCAGTCTCGAAAACCGCATCTACGGGAGTGAAATGCCCCCCAAACACAAAGGGCAATCCCCCCATGATCAATGCGACAAACCATACATTGAACACCGCCAGTACGCCCTCTCTCAAAACGGACCGTTCTTGTCCCGGTTTTAGAGCATGTCGCCTTTTCAGGGAAAAAAGCATGGCCGCCAGACTCACTACCAGACAAAAGACCGCGCTTCCGCCAAAACCCCATAGCACCTGGGAAGAATCTCCACAATACCACCCCACTAGCATGGCGGCTACGATGCCGATACCGATGAGAAGCAGCATGCGTGCAGTCAGAAACAGAATGAAAATCCGATCCATTGTGCTTCCTGTCCCTTAAACGAAATCACGGATATTCTGCGCATACAGCACATTAGCAATCATGACCAGGTGGTCCCCTGGTTCCAACACAGTCTGTCCCGTGGGTGCAATCACCTCGTCTCCACGCAATACCAACGCAATCAGGAAATGCTCTGGCGTTTTGACTTCACACAGCGGTCTGTGGACCAACTTGGATTTTGCCCCCAGCTCCACCTCAATCAAACGCGCGTCAATCGCACGTAACTCAGGATCCACACGGATCATGCCTTGGGCCATCAAGCGGAATGCCGCATTGGCGGCAATCTGCGTAATGTTAATCCAGCAACCAGCCTGCGTCATCGCTGGCATGATATCCATGTATTCCGCGGTATTCGTCATGGCAATCACCTTCTTGGCGCCCCCACGCACTGCCTTCAGACAGGCAAGGATATTGTTTCCCTCACGCTCAGAGAGCGCCACAAAGGCATCACACCCCGCCACACCGGCTTCCTGCAACACGTCCGTATTCGTCGCTTCCCCCTGGATTACCTTCAAATTAGTCTGGAGTTTTGACATGAACTGGTCTGCTTTCCCATAATCGGGCTCAATGACACGGACCTCCAGACCATCCGCCAACAGGCGTTCCGTCAAGCCCTCGCCAACGGGACTAAGCCCCGCCACAAGCACACGCCGCAATGGGGTGCTGCCGTCCGTGGAAAGCCAATCCACAAATGCCGTCACATCCTCTGCACGGCCCGCCACATACAAGTTGTCCCCCGGTTCCAGAACCGTATCTCCATGAGGAACAATGAGCTCACGCCTGCGGATAATAGCCGCAAAACGCACGCGTTTCAGCAAATCCACACAGGGGAAGTCCTTGATAGGAATCCCCGAAAGCACCGAATTCAATGGCATGGCGACCACATCCAGAAGCGCATCGGGATTCTGGAAGGTAATCTGACGAAGAAGGAGGCGCTTCTGAAGAAGCCCATGGATGTAGGAGACACTCTCTTCGGTAGGAGAAAAAATATGATCTATATGAAAAGAAGACGGAGAAATCCCGTCCTCTTCCGAGAAGATTTCCGTGGAGGAGACGCGGCAAATCGTTTTCTTTGTCCCCAAAGTCTTCGCCATGGTACACGACAGGATATTCACCGCTTCGTCGCCAGAGAGTGCCAAAAGCAAATCCGCATTCTTCGCGCCGGCCTTCTTCAGAGTCTCCACATCCGTCCCCGCCCCAATCAACAACCGCGACTCCAATATCTCACTGGCGTGCTCTAGGGATTCAGCACGGGTGTCCACGATGACGATGTCGTGCTTCATGGACGACAGTTTCATCGCAACCAACTGCCCTAATTCACCTGCACCGATGATGATGATCTTCATAGATAATCTCCTGCTCTAACAATCCCTTAATGTAACCCCATTTTCCATACCGATTTTTCTCTATTGAGGTCAAAATCCGTTTGCGGTTTTCTCCGCTGGAGTTACATTAACCAAGTTGACCAAAATACCCACGGAGAGATGCCGGAGTGGCCGAACGGGGCGGTCTCGAAAACCGCTAACCTAGCAATAGGTTCGGGGGTTCAAATCCCTCTCTCTCCGCCAAATTCTATTTTCAGAAAAGCCGTCTTTGCCAATCTGGCATAAGGCGGCTTTTTTTTTCGGTAGGACCGGGAGCCTAGGAAGCCTAGGGAGCCTAGGAGGCCTAGGGAGCCTAGGAGGGCCTAGGAAGCCTAGGGAGCCTAGGGAGCCTAGGAAGTAGCGACGGCGTCCCCGCCGTCGAAGTAGCCTAGGGAGCCTAGGAAGCCTAGGAAGCCTAGGGAGCCTAGGGAGCCTAGGAAGCCTAGGAAG
>DCIO01000030.1 GCA_002315885.1 Lentisphaeria bacterium UBA1724 | reverse complement strand
CCTATGCGTTTTGACGGTCAAGATAAAGTCCTCGCCGACCTGGCGATTCAGTTCCAAGAACACTTCGGGCGCCCTGCACAATGGCTGGCACGGGCACCTGGTCGTCTGGAAATCCTGGGCAACCACACCGACTACAACCAGGGCACCGTCCTCTCCGTGGCCATCAATCGCTCCGCACGGGTCGCCGTGGCCGCCAATCCCAATGCCGAGGACGGGATGGTCTGCAACCTCTTTGACGCAAAGGCGAAGTCGGAACGCCAGTTCCGTCTGGACGCCATGGACCACAAGCGTCTTCACGACTGGTCCAACTATATCAAGGGCATCGTCTGCGAATTCAACGCGCTGGGCTATGCAGTCCCCGCCTTTGACATGATTGTCACGGGAGACGTGCCCCTTTCCGCTGGCATGAGCAGCTCCGCCGCCCTGGAGATGGCGGTCACAAAAGCCCTGGATGCCTTGACGGGCTCCAACCTGGACTGGCTGACCATGGCGAAGATTGGGCAAGGCAGCGAAAACAACTACGTGGGTGCCAACACAGGCCTCATGGACCAGTTCAGCTCCCTCATGGGCAAAGAAGGACAGCTCATCTACTCCGACTTCCGCACCTACGATGTGAAGAATGTCCCGATTCCCCAGGGAACCGCATTCGTGGTGGCAAACTCCAATGTGAAGCACAACCTGACCAACGAATACAACGAACGCCGTGCCGCCTGCGAAACCGCCGCCGCCGTCCTGGGCGTCCCCGCTCTGCGGGATGTCTCTCCCGAGATGCTGGAAGGCGCCAAGTCCAAGCTGGATGAGGTGGTCTACCGCCGTGCGCGCCACGTGGTAGGCGAGATTGACCGCGTCGCAAAGGGCTGTCAGGCATTGAACGCGGGTGACGTGAAGGCATTCGGTCGCCTGATGTCCATCTCCCACGACTCCAGCCGCTACGACTTTGAGAACAGCTGCCCTGAATTGGACGCGCTGGTGGAAATCGGCCAGACTCTCCCAGGTTGCCTGGGAGCCCGTCTCTCTGGCGGTGGCTTCGGTGGCATCACCGTCCATCTGGTAGAGGCAGATGCCGCGGAGGCATACGGCGCCGCATTGGCCGAGCAATACCGCCAGCGTGTTGGCGTGGAAGCCCAGGTGATGATTCTCACTGCAGGGGATGGCGCACAACTCTACCAGGCGTAGATACAATTTCCAAACTAACAATCCGTTCTTCATCACACAACCATGTTCGAAGCCTTAACTGACAAACTCCATTCCGCGTTCCGAAAACTCACCGGCACCGCGCAACTCTCCGAAAAGAACATCGCCGATGCCATGGAAGAGGTGCGCACTGCGCTACTCTCCGCGGATGTAAACTACGAAGTCACCGACGCGTTCATCAAAGACATCAGCCAGGCTTGCCTGGGTGCGGATGTCCTACAAAGCGTCACGCCGGGACAGCAGGCCATCAAGCTGGTCTATGACAAGCTGATTGAACTCATGGGCACCGAAGCCAGCGAACTCAATTTCGCGGCCCCAGGCGAACCCACCATCATCATGCTCTGCGGTCTCAATGGTAACGGTAAGACCACCACCGCCGCTAAACTGGCAAATTTCCTCCAGAAGAAATACAAGAAGCGCACACTGCTGGCGGCCTGTGACTTGACACGACCCGCCGCCATCGACCAGTTGGAAGTCCTGGGACAGTCTCTGGCGCTGCCAGTCTACACGGACCGTAATTCCAAGGACGTCATCGCCGTGGCAAAAGCCGCCGTGGCCGCCGCCAAGGCAAAGGAGTGCCAGGTGGTCCTGCTGGATACCGCAGGACGACTCCAGATTGACGAACCGCTGGTGCAGGAACTGGTCCGCGTCAAATCCGCCGTCCAGCCCAACGAAATCCTGCTGGTTGCGGATGGCGCGTTGGGTCAGGAAGCCGTCTCTGTCGCCCGTCATTTTGACCAGGCCTTGGATGTCACGGGTATCATTCTGACGAAACTGGATGGCGATGCCCGTGGTGGTGCGGCGCTTTCCATGCGTCAGACCACTGGCAAGCCCATCAAGTTCATCACCACGGGTGAGCAACCCATGGACCTGGAGGCCTTCCACCCCGACCGCATGGCCTCCCGCATCCTGGGCATGGGCGATATCCTCACCCTGGTGGAACGCGCTCAGAATGAATTTGAGGAATCCGAGGCACGCAAACTGGAAGAGAAGGTCCGCACTGCCACCTTCGATTTTGACGACTTCCTCAAGCAGATTGGCCGCATCAACAAGATGGGTGGCATCATGTCCATGCTGAAATTCCTGCCTGGCATGGGCAATCTCCCTGCTGAAATGATGGACGAGAAGGCCTTCAAGCGCACGGAGGGCATCATCCGTTCCATGACCCCCAACGAGCGCCGCCTGCCCGAGACCATCAACGCCAGCAGACGCCAGCGCATCGCCAAGGGTTCTGGCTCCACGCCCCAGGAAGTCACCGAGCAGATCAAGGTATTCATGAACATGCGGGAAATCATGGCAAAGATGAGCCAGGGCGGAGCCGCCAGCATGATGGGACAGATTTTCGGCGGCGGAGGCGGTCTGGCGAACATGGCCAGCATGCTCCAGAACGGCGCAATGGCAGGCGGCATCGGAAAGGCCGCAGGTTATGCGCAGAACGGCGTTTCCCAGCAGGATGCCGCCGCGCGTGCCCGTGAAAAGGCCAGAAAGGAAGCCAAGCGCAAGCAGGAAAAAGAAGCCCGCAAGAAGAACCGCCACCACTAAACCCTTCCCTCCTCGCTTCCGCGGATTCTCACCGTTGTTTGTTTGAACATCCAAACAATTCTCTTGGAAATCAAAACCATGATGAGGCATACAAACACCATCCTAGCACTCGCAGTCGCCACCGGACTTGCATTCTCTGTGCTTTCCTGCCAAAGTCTCTCCCCCAGCGCGGAACTCAATGGCGTTTTGGAATCCCGGAATCGTCCCAAGCAGGCGGAACTGGAGGAGGCAGCCCGGAAACGCGCCCTGGATGCCCAGGTCCGCAAGCGCTTCAAGCTGGTTCGTGACCTCATCAACGCCCATGAGTATGACAAGGCGGACGAAGTGCTGGCCACCCTGGATGCCCTGACGGAGTTCAAAGAGGAAATCGATGACCTGAAGCGCCTGAACAGCCTGGCCCGGAACATGGGTGTCAACGAGACTGCCCTGGCCATCAACCACCAGCGTGCCCTGAACGAGGCGGCGGACCTGCAGTTGGTTCCCGATTCATACGACACGGTGGTGGAAATCACTCCTGACCTGGAACCGGAGTTCATCCCCATGGGAAAACTGGAGCAGATGCTCACACGGAAAATCTCCCTGAAAGTCAGCAATATGCCCCTGGCCGACCTGGCACAGCAACTCCAGGAACTGGACGAACTCAACATCGCCGATTCCCTCAACATCATCTTCAGCGACGAGACGGTCAAAAACAAGACCTTCTCCTGTAACTTCAAGGATGTGCCCCTCTTCGAGATATTCGCCTATATCTCCAAGAACCTGGGTGTTGCCTTCAGTGTTTCCGACCACTTGATTTGGGTCAATCCCGCCCCCGCATCCAGCGGCTATCATCTGGAAACTCATTTCATCCACCTGCGTCATGGTGTCATCCCGAAAGTCCCCGAGGGTCTGGGTGTAATAGATTCCAAGACCGCCTTCGCCTCCTCTCAAGAAGTCGATACTGAACTGGAAAATGCCCTCAAGACATTCTACGAGGGCTGTCAAACTGGCGGAAAATACGCCTTCTATCCCAACCGGAATCTCCTGGTAATCACGGACACCCGTGAACGCCTGCGCGACTTGGAGAAGCTTGTCCATGAATTGGACAAGCCACCACTGCAGGCCGTCATCGAAGCACGATTCATCACCATCAGCGAAAGCGACCTCCAGGACATCGGCGTGGAAATCACAAAGGCTAACGGCGGTCAGACGGGTTCGGAAATCTATCCCGACAACCAGACCAACGCAAATGTCTCCGATTTCATCACGGATTTGGGCGTCCGCACCGCAGAGACTGCCGCCGGAAATTTCGGTAGCATGACCGTCAGCGGTATCATCGGAAACCGTTCCTACGACATGCTGATCTCCGCCATTGAGAACAAGAACAGCTCCGTCATCGTCTCCGCACCACGCGTCACCGCTCCCAACAACCGTACCGCCCGTATCCGCAAAGGCGAAAAATACTACTACTTTGAGGAATACACCGTCCAGGCCATCGACCAGGGTGACAAGGGCACCAACCAGGTGCTGGTCCCCCGTGGAAAGCCCACCACTCTCCAGGCGGGTATCACCGTGGACGTGAAGGTGAACATCGGCAATGACATGCAGACGGTAAGCTTGGGTCTCAAGCCCGAAATCATCAACTTCCTCTCCTGGGAAGACTACACTTCTACCCAAACGACAACGGAGGGCAAGACTACCACGAATTCAGTCACCTCCGTCAAACTCCCCCGCACCAACGAACAGGGCGTCTCCACCTCCGTCACTCTGAAGAGCGGGGAGACGGTCATCCTGGGCGGCATGGTGGAAAACAACAAGACATCCCAAGTCAAGGCAATTCCTATCCTGGGAAAACTGCCCCTCATCGGATTCCTCTTCCGGCATACCGTAGTCCAGGAGGAGCCCAAGAATCTGCTGATTTTCGTCAAGGCCACCATCATCAATGAGAAGGGCCAATTCGTGGTCTATACGCCGCCACCCGAAATCCGCCCCGAAGACCTCATTCCCCTGAAACCAGTTGAGAAGTCCGTGGAAGAGACCGAGGCAGTTCACGCCTCCCCCGCTCCCGCGGAAGAAGCGAAATAACGCAACGGAGAATGTCACTTTTTGGAAGACATCTGAATTTCGGCCTTGCCTTCACGGAAGAAGGTGGGTCCTGCCTGCGGCTAGCCAGAAGCGGAGACGCCTGGCGTATCCTTGCCTTGGACTACATCTCCTGGAGAAACGAGGGCTTGACCGACGCAGGCGAAGTCCGCAAGGCCGCCCTGGAGTGGATGCGTGACTTAGACGCATTCCATCCCAGCGAGGTCTGCTGCCTGCTACCCCAGAATATCGCCAACACCGTCATCTCGGATTTTCCCCCCGTCCATGAGAATGCCAAGTTAGCGAAGATGGTGGCTTATCAGACCCAGCAACTGGCGGGCTTATCGGGGACCTCCCTGGTCAATGGTTTCCAGGAGGTAGCTCCCATGCCAGGTCAGACCAACCCTATGCTGATTGCTGTCGCACCCCAGGATGAGTTGGAAAAATGGAGTGATTTCTACCGAGGTGGCAGTGTGGATGTCAGCAAGCTGGTCCCCGCAGGGCTTGCGCTATACAACGCTTTTGCGGTGCTACAGGAAAATGACGCCGCGGAGAGTGGTCTCCAGGGGATTCTGGAATGCGGAGAAAAGAGTTCGATACTCGTCATCAATTGGCAGAGTCGCATTCAGGCGATTCAGCTCCTTGACATCCCACAGCATGACCCCGTGGTCTTTGGGAAGGCAGTCTTGAGCGCGCTTCGCGCCTGGACCAACACCCAACTGGGGGATGGCAGACTGGCCCACCCGGAAAAGATCTGGCTGAGCGGTGCGTTGGCCGCCACGGATGGCTTCCTGGAAGGCGTGGCAGAGACCACCGCCCTGCCCGTGCAACTCCTGGGATTGCCAGCCCGTTCCTGCCCACAGGGCACCTCCGCGGGACCCGTCAAAAATGGCGTCTATCCCGCCATGAGCCTGGCATTCGGCCTGGCCGCCCAGAAACTCGGCATCGCGCCTATCGGCATTTCACTGCTGCCTGACAAACTCTCCTGGCAACGGAAACGAGTCCAGGAATTCCCATTCCTGGTAATGGCCGCGCTGCTCCTGGTTTGCTTCCTCACCTGGATTTTCTTCAACTCCGCGAAGGACCTCTATCTCCAGGAAATCCAACTCACGCAGCAAGAAGCGTTCCTGGACAACTGCCTTGCCACCGCGCCAAAACTGAAGCAATCCTACCAAGAACTCCAGACGAAACAACTCCAAATCCTGCCCATTGTGGAGGCATCGCTGCGCACCAAACGCTTTGTCAGTTCCGTGCAGACCTGGTATGACGCCATACCCATCCCAAAACGCGACTCCTGGTGCATCTACCTGGCGGATGAATTCTCATTCGCGGAAGACAACGCTCAACACCGCAATCAGACAAACGCCAATCCGCGACGGGATAACAGGCCACAACTCCCCACCACTCCATCGGACGCCCTCAACATCCTGGGGAATACGCCCGCCACATCCGTGGGAAGCCATGGGGAAGACACACTGACGACTACGCCTGTCATGCCTAGCGCCACGCCCGTCCAGACAATCCCACTGCTGACACGGATGTACGCCGGCGGCATCCTCCCTGCCACCAATGTCAAATACCAGGCCATGAAGGATTTCCAGGGGGAACTCAATCGTTCAGACACCTTCATCAATGTGGATGACTACTCGGATTTCCTCTCCAAGGACTTCGTCGAAATGCAACTCTCCCCCTGGAACGATTTCCTGAAGACCTACAAGAACATCCTGAAAAAGGACTACACGCTCTTCTTCCTACAACTGCCGTTCCTGGAAGCCCCCGTCCAACTCCCCGCCTCACTCCCGCCTCCTTCCCTCCAGTAGCTCGGGGACAATTCCTCATTCCTCATTCTTCATTTCACATTCCGAATTAACGAAGAGGGGCATGGGGACACTTCCCCATCCGACATTAAGCATTAAGCATTAAGCATTAAGCATTAAAGATGTTTTCTCCGACAAGCAAAGATTGGCCCAAACAGCACCGCGTCCTGGCATTTTGCCTGGGTGCCTTTGTGCTTATGCTTGTTCTGGCGTACGCGCTCTTCATTCGCCCCCGGGAAATCGCCCTTTCCAGAAAAAAGGCATCCATTCAGGAAAAAGCCATGCGCTTCAATGAATTGGCAATGCCCCGAGATCCCGCCCTGTTGGATACGCAGCTCCATACGGCCACCAGACTCCTGGAAGGCGATCCGCAACAAGCCTTCGAGGGCCTGAATGCACTGAGCGAAAAGACAATCGCATACGCCACACAGGCATTCACCAACAAAATCCGAAAGAACTACTCCGATACACTGGCTTTCATCTACGGCGCAACACGACTGGACTTCAAAGACCTCCAGGAGCGCATCGCCGCAGAATTCACTCTGGTAGACAACGATAACACCCCACATCCACTCCTCTCCGAACAAAATGACGATACACAGACACAGCCTGTCTGGCAGATGATGGGAAAGCTCTGGACGATTCAGGAAATGCTGGAAAAGGCAAAAGCCGCGGGGCTCGCTCTGGCCACGGACGACAATGGCGTCAAGCGTGTCAACGCGCTGCCCATCATAGCCTACACCCTCCAGGATACGCCGGAGGGCAATATCTTCCTTCTGGAATTCCCCGTCAAAGGGACTTTCCTGGGGACGCTGGATCAATTTTTGAGTTTCATGGAGTCCATCCAGACCCCAGATTGTTTCCTGCCCATCAAGCGCCTCACCGTCAAGACCGTTCCTCCCACCGCACTGCTTCCTGGCAGTGAAAACCGCGTGGAGAGATGCGAGTTCGCCATTCAGTGCAGCGCCTTCATGCAGCCCGGCATTCTCACCGCCCCCCAGGCAGAGGAAGAAGAGACGCAACAACCAGAGGAGACACAAGAATAATGCCGCACCTTCTCTCCTCATTTCTGGACCACAACTGGGAACGGAAAATTCTCGTCCTGTTGATCATCATCCTAGGCGGTCTTTTCTTCACTTGGAAGGTGATTCTGGAAGCCCCCCCCACCCCAGTGCCGCGGCAGGTCATGCTTCCCACACCGCCACATCTCTTCCAATGGGAAAACGACACCCCAGAATTTCTGATGCCCAATAACGGCAGAGGAACCGACAATCCCTTCGTGACCGCATTTCCCCTGGAAAAGCCCCCCGTTGCAGTGGAACAGCCAGTGCAAACGCCACAGGTCATGACACCGCCTGAACCTGAAGAAGTCCTGCCGACCACTCACCCAAAGCGCACGGTGGTAATCTCCTTCAATGGCCTCCGCACCGCAATCACGGGCGCTGTATTCGCAATCCTCGAGGTCAGCGACTCCGACAAGGGCGTCGCAGTAGTCTACCTCAAACAAGGGGATGGGATGGATTGCGGTTTCCATCTGACAGAGATCTCCGAAAAAGCCATCCGCCTTGCCAATGAAAAAGGCGAAGACCTTGGCACAATATCCTACGGAAAGACGCAGATTTTCACCATAGAACACGAAGAATGACCGACCTCTTTACACAACTTCTCCAGGATGGCGCAATGACGCCAGAAGAGGTGAATACCGCCCAAAAGCGCGTCCAACGCACGGGGCAATCCATGGAAGAGGCCGTGATTGCCTTGGGATTCTGCCAGGAAGACAAAGTCTATGAGGCTCTGGCGAAATTGACGGGATTGCCCCTGTGCAATCCTGTCGCCACGCCACCCACCACCGAGGCACTGGCGAAGATTCCCCAGGCGCTGGCACAGAATTTCTCCTGCATACCTATGCGCCTGGAGGACGGCATCCTCACCGTCGCCTTCGCCCATATTCCCCAAGCCGCCCAGTTAGACCAATTGCGGCTCCTGCTGGGAATGCCCTGCTCGCCCTCTCTGGCACCCGCCTCCGCAGTGGAGACACAACTCCAGAACTCCTACGGCATCGGCGCGGAAAAAGTCCGGAAAATCCGAGACCAGCGTTCTGCCGAAGCGCCTGCCGTGACCGAAGAAATCGCCCCCCTGGAGACCACGGGAGAGAATTCCGAAGGGGACTCCGTCGTCAGCCTGGTGGATGAAATCCTGGATGCCGCATTATCCGCAGGCGCCACTGACATCCACCTGGAGCCCTTCCCGGGCAAACTCAAGATCCGTTTCCGTATTGACGGGTTGCTCCAGGAAGTCTCCACGCCGCCTGGCATCGAGGCGCTGGCGGACTCCATCGTCTCCCGCATCAAAGTCCTGGCGCATCTGGATATCGCGGAAAAACGTCTTCCCCACGATGGGAGAATGCGCATACAGGGCAAGCATGGCATCCGTGATCTCCGTGTTTCCATTCTGCCCACGCGTCATGGCGAGACCCTCTGTCTGCGTGTGCTGAACGCGGGGAATCTCATGATGGAGATGGCGAATCTTGGGCTCTCTCCTGAGCACCTGACGCGTCTCAATACCCAGATGCACCGTCCCAACGGGTTGCTTCTGGTCACGGGTCCCACGGGCAGTGGCAAGACCACCACTCTATACAGCGTCCTCTCCCACTTGATGACCGACCGACCCGACCTGAAAATCATCACCGTGGAAGATCCCGTGGAATACGACATCCCGGGCATTACACAGATTCAGACACACACGGAAATCGGTCTGACATTCTCCACGACACTCCGTTCTATTCTGCGCCACGACCCCGATGTGATTCTCGTGGGCGAAATTCGTGACCGGGAGACCGCAGAAATCGCCATCCAGGCCGCTCTGACGGGACATTTGGTCTTATCCACACTCCACACCAGCGATGCGGTAGGCGCCATCAACCGCCTCATCAACATGGGCGTGGAAAGCGACCTGGTAGCCAGCGCACTCCATTGCGTCATTGCACAGCGACTCGTCAGAAAACTCTGTCCCAATTGCGCCATGCAGGACACCGACATCGCTCCCGAAGACGCAAAGCTCCTTGCCGCAACCGCCAAGAAGCTCGGCCTCCACACTCACGCCGTCAAGAAAGCCGCCCCAGGTGGATGCATGTATTGCCGCAATACGGGCTACGCAGGACGGATCGGTATCTACGAAATCCTCGAAGTCAACGAAGAACTGGAGGACCTCATCTCCGCAAAATCCCCCAACGCGCTCCTGCGGGAAAAGGCACGCAAGGCAGGCTGGACACCATACGTCAATGACGCATACCAGAAAGTCCTCCAGGGCATCACTGACCTCTCTGAACTCCACCGCCTCTGCTAAGGGATTCGAATAGGACCAATAGGACCAATAGGACCAATGCATAAAAAAGAGGGGGCAAGGGGGATACCTCCCCCTCCTTCATTACGCATTAAGCATTACGCATTAAGCATTGAAAAAGAGGGGGCAAGGGGGATACCTCCCCCTCCAACATTAAGCATTAAGCATCAAGCATTAAGCATTGAATTCAATGAAATTCCTCAACCCCATCCTATCCACCTATCGGGCGTACACGAATATGGCGCGGATGCGTCGTATTCTTAGTGTATTCTTCCGGAATGGTCTGGGCATGTTCTTTGGACGGTTGCGGCATTTCGTCAGTCGCAAGGAACGCACTTCTGCCGTTGACGGTCAAACCCTCACCCTTCAGGAGCGCCTGCGCAAATCCCTAGAAGAACTTGGTCCCGTCTATGTCAAAGTCGGGCAGATGCTCTCCACCCGTCCCGACCTGGTTGGCATTGACTTCGCCAAAGAACTCTCCAAGCTCCAGGATCATGTAGCGCCCTTCCCCTTTGAGCAGGTCAAACAAGTCATTCAGGAAGACTTGGGAAGGCCCATCGAAGAACTCTATCTGGAATTCGATGAGACTCCCACCGCCGCCGCATCACTGGCCCAGGGACACCGCGCCCGCCTGAAAGACGGCACGAACGTATTTGTAAAAGTCCTCCGTCCAGGCGCCGTCAAGGAAATCCGCTCCGACATGAACATGCTGGTATTCCTGGCGGACCACGTCCATGCCAACAATCCCGAATTGCGCTTCTTGATGCTCCCGCGGGTGCTGCGGCATTTCCGGGACGCCCTTCTGGAGGAAGTCAGCTATATCAACGAAAAGGGAAACATGCGGCGCTTTGCCCAGCATTTTGCGGATAACCCCGGCATCCATGTCCCCCAGGCCTACGATGGGCTCTGCAGTGACCGTGTCCTGACCATGGAGCGCATTGATGGCATCAAAATCGACCAGCTTGAAGCCATCCGCCAGCAAGGCAACGACCCCGTCTTGCTCACGGAGAATTTTGCGGGGCTGATGCTCAAGCAGATTTTCACCTACGGCTTCTTCCACGCGGATCCCCATCCTGGGAATGTCTATTCGCTGCCAGGGAACAAAATCTGCTATCTGGATTTCGGACTCTGCGGCCGCATCACCCAGGAAGAGCGCACACTCTTCTGCCGCTTTGTGGTCAGTATCCTGGAACGCAACGAACAGCATGCCGCACAACTACTCCTGAGACTCTGCGAATACGAAGAAGAACCCGATTTGGACGAACTGGAATGCGTCGTCGGGGAATTCCTGGACCGGTATTTCTATGGTCCCTTGAGCCAGCTGGATGTCCCCGGCGCACTGCAGCAGCTCTACGTGGTCTGCAATCGCCTCCGCATCGCCATGCGTCCGCATATCTACCTGATGGTGAAAGCACTGGGGACGGTGGACGGATTTATTCGTATCCTGAATCCCGACTACGACCTGGAAAAACAACTCCGTCCCGCCCTGCAGGAAGTGGCTTTCAAGCAATTCAGCCCCCAGAAATCCCTCCACCAACGCATCGAAGATTTCCTGGATTTGCTGGACATGACCTCCCGCACTCCCGCGAACATCCGAAAATTCACGGGAAAGCTTCTGGATGGCGAACTGACCTTCCAGCATGAATTTCCCCAATATGAGGACTACATGCGGAAGACCACCCGCCTACATACCCAGCGCACCACCGCCATCCTCACCGTGGGAATTCTTATCAATTCCACCCTGTTGCTCGCCTTCAATCTCCCTCCGAAGGTGGGTGAGGTATCCCTTCTGGGCGCCATCGGACTCATCATCGGCATCGTCATGGCCGCATACCTGGTCATCGACCTCCTCCGAAATTCCTGATTCGCCGTAAACCCAGGAGGGACCCGCGGCGCTAACGGCGCACTTGGGCTTACGCCCGTGCGCTAATTGGGCGGTGTGAACGCCCGTACCGCCTTTTGAAGCGCGGTTCCAAAAGGCGGAATCAATACCGAATAAGGTCCCTTGAGTCCCTTTGCAATTCCGAATTCCGAATTCCGAATTAGAAAGAGGGGGCAAGGGGGATACCTCCCCCTCCAACATTAAGCATTAAGCATCAAGCATTAAGCATTGAAATATGCCTTCCCGTGCCCCGCGAAACAAAACTCTGACTCTCTCAGAAGAGGAGCGCCAGAACTACTCCGCGGCACTGCTGTCGGCACAGGATATTCTCTCCCCTGCCTCCCTCACCGACCGGGTCATCAACGCCGACCTCTTCGATGTGCTGGATTCCCTCCCGGAAAATTTCGTGGATTTACTCATCCTGGATCCGCCCTACAATCTCCAGAAGGACTTCCATGGTCGGGAATTCCACAGACTATCCGATGACGCATACCTGGACTACCTGGAATCCTGGTTCCCGAAGCTCTTGAAAATCCTGAAACCCCGCGCGTCGGTGTACCTCTGCGGCGATTGGCAGTGTTCCGTCCAGGAATACCAGATTCTCCGAAAATATCTCCATGTCCAGAACCGTATCACCTGGCAACGGGAAAAAGGACGCGGCGCAAAGGATAACTGGAAGAATTCCTGCGAGGACATCTGGTTCGCCACCAAGGACAAAGAGTATGATTTCAATCTCGATGCCGTCAAAATCAAACGGCGTGTCATCGCACCCTATCGGGATAATGGCCTCCCGAAGGACTGGCAAGAGACTGCCCAAGGAAATTTCCGCCTCACCTGCCCATCCAATTTCTGGGATGACATCTCCGTGCCCTTCTGGTCCATGCCGGAAAATACCGACCATCCCACCCAAAAGCCCGAAAAGCTTCTGGCGAAGCTCATCCTGGCAAGCTCAAAGCCAGGTGATTTCGTATTCGATCCATTCCTCGGAAGCGGTACCACCGCCGTCGTCGCAAAAAAGCTAGGACGGCATTTCGCGGGCATCGAAATCAATCCGGAGTATTGCTGCTGGGCACTGAAACGACTGGAAAACGCGGAACACACCCACGCCATCCAGGGATATGAAGACGGCGTCTTCTGGGAACGCAACGCACACAAATAACCGCACCTGAAAATCATATCAACGACGGGGATAATTTACATAGACAACTCCCCTTATGGACGGCGGTTTATACAGGCGAAAATATATTATCCACATAGCCCGAAATTCCGCGAAAACTCTTCACCTCATTTTTACACGATAAACCATGTCTGAATTTCTCTACGGCATCAACCCCGTCAGCGAAGCCATCCTGGCAGGTCGACGCAAAATCTATGGCGTCTATGCAGCCCAGGGCACCGAAGCCAATCCCCGCATGAGGAAGCTGGTCTCCGATGCCAAATACCGCGGCATTCCCGTCTCCTGGCGGAATCGCTCCGAAATCGGCGAGGCCTGCGGCACCCGTGAAAACCAGGGCGTGGTGGCGGAGTGCGAGGCATTCCCCTATACTCCTTACGCAGAAATCCTGGGTGCCCCACGGATGGTCCTGCTGGATAATATCGAGGACCCTCGAAACATCGGCGCCATCATGCGTACCTGCGAAGTCCTGGGCTGGAAGAATGTCCTCCTGCCCCGTAGTGGAACTGCGCTGGTGATGCCTTCCGTGGCAAAGACCGCCGCAGGCGCCTGCGAATATCTGCAGGTGGCGGTGAATTGCTCCAGCAACCAGTATGTGAAGATTGCGTTGGAAGAAGGATACACGGTTGCGGCGCTGGATGGCGCGGGCAAGAGCACCCTGGAGGCCGTGGCGTCAAGCAAGCCAGAGAAGCTGCTTCTGGTAGTGGGTGGTGAAGACGCGGGTGTGGGGCAGTTCATCAAGATGAATTCCACCCACGTGTGCGCCATTGCGCAAAGCGGTCATGTGAACTCCCTCAACGCCAGCGTGGCCGCCGCACTGGCCCTCTATGCTCTCAGATAATCATCGCGCCACTTCGCTATGATCTACTCGACTCCGCTCACCAAAGAGCAAATGGCCCGTAGTCAGCGGAATGTCTGCTACTACACCGCCATCAATGGCGTGTCCTACATGTGCCTGGGGGACACCGTGGTCTCCCTGCTGGCAGTGCGCCTCGGCATGCCAGACTGGGTAGTCTCCGCCCTGGGCGCTATGATCTATTTCGGATACGCGCTTCTGCCCCTAGGGAAACGGATTTGCTCCCGCGTGGGCGCCGCAAAGACCCAGTCATACTGCTGGGTAGCGCGGAATATCGTCGCGCTGCTGGTGGCATCCTGTGTGATATGGCATCAACTGGACCCCGTCGGAAATCGAGTTCTGAACATCGTCTGCATCCTCCTGGGCTCCTTCCTCTTCTACGGTTTCCGCTCCGCAGGCGTGGTCATGTCCGTACCACTCATCGGAAATATCACCGACGAGTCCTCCCGCAGCAAACTCCTAGGCTTCAGCAACGGACTCTTCTATCTCACAGCATCGGTCTCGCTGGTTGTCATCAATTTGCTCATGTGGAGATATGACTCCATCTGGATGCTCTTCGCCTCCATCCTTTTCGGCTCACTCTGCGGATTCACCGCATCACATTTTTTGGCACGCATTGACGAAACCGACGCAGTCAAAAAACACGCATCCACGCCATTCTTCCGAGACCTTAAGGAGATTGTCCGGAACGACGCCATTCGTCGCATGGTGTTTGCCCGCAGCGCACTGAACCTCTGTGCCATGATGACACTGACCATGTATGTGCTGCCCTTGAAACGCGGTTACGGTGTCCCCGATAGCTTGGCATTGCTCTTTACCCTGATTGTCTATATCGGGAAGTCCATCACGGGACTGACTTTCGCACCCATCATCAAGTGGCTGGGCGCCAAGCGTGCACTGATGACCTGCTGCCTCCTCTATGCCTCCGCCGCACCATTGTGGATTATCGCACCCAATGACTACCACTTTGTCTATGTGCTAATCATCTGCATCATCCTGGGCGCCTCCGATGCAGTCTCCGAGAATGGCAAGGGGCTCTATCTGTTGCAGTGCGTCCCCGAACGCCTCCAGACTTCCGTATCCGTCCTGGTATCACTGGTGGATGGTGCCCTCATGGGACTCTTCGCCATCGCACTGAATGCCATCCTGCTGAAGGCCAGCGAGAGAATGAACTGGCCTTTCGGCGCAGACTCGCCAATGGACAAATACCGACTCTATAACCTGCTGGCACTGCCCTTCCTGACACTGGCCTTCTGGTGCGTCGCACGCCTGAAAAACACAGGAAATAAATAAGACAATCCAGTCCACAAGATACAACGCTAAGCGTTCTACAATTTTGTGTATTTTGTGGATGTATAAGACTTATCCCCTGGTGGTGACAGCCAGCAGGGTCCGTGCTCGTTGCTTCAGGAATTCTTCCAATATTCTTAGTCGCCAGGCTGGCAAATTATAATTCTTATTTCGCACAAAACGGAACTCGAGCATTTGTCGGAGTTGCTTGCGCTGGCGGTCAGTGGCAAAAGCCGCCGCCAACTCCTCAAAAGACGCCCCGAATACGGGCATTCGACTTTTGGCGTACGCTTCGACGTCTGCCAAATCCTCCCTCATGGCGGCAGGGAAAAGCGCCAGTCCGTTGTCAAATATTGGTGCAAAGGCGTATGGTTTGTTTGTTTTGTTATCCACCATCAAACCGAAATTACCCAAATGTCGGTCCGTATTGCATGTCAGTGCATCAAAGACCACCATGTCGCAGAATGGCTGATAGAAACTCTCCCCCATGGCTTTCAAGGCGCTGGCGATTTCGGAAAATTTCATTGAGGGGAAGCATCGCCATACAGAGACAAAGGAGTGGTCGACATCGGTGAAGAGTTCACAGGTGCTACACAAAATACCTTTCCATTTTGAAAGGCCATACGGGATATGATTCAATCCCATTTGCGCCGCAACCTGCGCGGCATAAAACTCGGAATATGGCTCATTCCCTGTATTGGCACCGCCAGAACTCCCGCCCTTGTAGAGAAAAATCTTCCCGTTGATTCTGCGCCAGCCCTTACGGAGATTGCCGTTGGTGGTAAATTCCGGAGAAGAAGAAAATGCACTGGGACGAACGCTCCCATAGCCCGTATAGGCAATCAGCGCCAATGCCTTCTCAAACTTGTTTGAAAAGAGATTGTAATCCTGAAATTTCCCATCAAAATCCTCAGGAATAATCCAGTAGCTGTCATTCAGAGATAATCCAAGGCAGAGCTTGATGATGCCCAGGATATTATTGTGGTTCAGACCATATACCGAGAGAATCTTGTCCACAAACTCACGATTCTTCGGAACGACACGGGATTTCAGCCAGGAAAGAAGACCTTCATCCGTCTGGGACACCCCCAGGGGAAGCAAATGCGCATTGGCGGAATTCGTTTCCAGAATTTTGCAGACAAAGCCGTCCAGCCCCTCCATTCGCAAATCGAAGGAGAGTAACTCGTAATCATATTGTTTCAATATGAATTTCATAGGACAGCTAATCCGTCCCCGGCAATCTGCGGGGCTTCGTCGTAATGTAATCGTATCGAAGCTATTTTTCCTGTGGAACATAGCGAAAGGCCAAAAAACACCTACGAGGCACTTTATATCTTATTCTCCCACAGGAAAAGTGTATGAAAACACGAAATTTATCCCAAGAAAAGTGTATGAAAACACGAAATTTATCCCATCCCTGTTTACGAACGTCCTGATGATAGACTGTTCTCCCCCCTCCCGCAGTAACGGTGGAGAAGAAAGCACAAGGT
>DCIO01000023.1 GCA_002315885.1 Lentisphaeria bacterium UBA1724 | reverse complement strand
GGCTTCCTAGGCTTCCTAGGCTCCTACCGGTCCTATGAGCATTGATTATATTATTCCCATGCGCAGAGATTTGACATCATTTATTCCCATGACCCGTGAGGAGATGGTTGCTCGTCATTGGGATGCCATTGATATTTTGATTGTCACGGGTGATGCCTACGTGGATCATCCCACTTTTGGGCCTGTGGTGATTGCCCGGGTCTTGATGGATGCGGGGTATCGTGTAGGTCTGATTGCCCAGCCTGACTGGCGTGATCCTGAGAGCCTGAAGGTCTTTGGACGTCCGTTGTTGGGGGCTGGTGTTTCCAGCGGTAACATGGATTCCATGGTGAAACTCTACACTGTTGGACGCCGTCTTCGCAAGGAGGACATGTATTCTCCTGGTGGTCGTCCCGGGCTTTGCCCCCCCCATGCCTCGGTGGTGTATTCCCAGTTGGTGCGTCAGGCATTTCCTGGTTTGCCGGTGATTTTGGGTGGCATGGAAGTCAGTTTGCGTCGTGTGGCGCACTATGACTACTGGCAGGACAAGATCCGTCCTTCGATGCTTGTGGATTCCAAGGCGGACCTGCTCTGTTTTGGCATGGGCGAGCTGACCATGCTGGAGATTTTTGAACGTTTGCGTCAGGGCAGGGGGCTTGAGGGGATCCGCGGCACTTGCCGTTATCTCGGTGGCAAGGAGAGCGCGGCTTTTGTGATGGACGAGAATTGCCTGGAGCTCCCCAGTTACGAAGAAGTCTGTTCGGACAAGATGGCGTTGATGCGTCAGACCAAGATCATCGAGACCGAGATGAATCCCTGGAATGGCCGTCGGCTGATTCAGTGGACCAACAAGCGTATTTTGTTGGTGGAGCCATCCCGTCCCGCCATGACCTCGGAACAATTTGACCACTTCAGCGAATTACCCTACACAGGCGTCCAGCATTGGAGCTATACCGAGAAGATCCCCGCCTGGGAAGTCATCAAGGACTCCATCACCGTGGTTCGGGGCTGTCCCGGTGGCTGTGCTTTCTGCGGTCTGGTCTCCCACCAGAGCCGCAACCTGGTCTCGCGTACGCCTGCCAGTGTGGTCCGCAGCATCAAGCGCCTCGCAACGCAGCCCTATTTCCATGGCACCATCAGCGATTTGGGCGGTGCGGCGGGAAATATCTACGGTCATGGCCCCCATAATCCCGAACTCTGCAAAAAGTGCAAGCGGGTATCTTGCCTCTTCCCCAGCTTCTGTCCCAACTACGACCCCAAGGAAAAGCCCCTGATGCAACTCTTGGACCAGGTGAAGGACATCCCAGGGGTGAACCACGTCTATATCAACTCCGGTGTGCGGTTGGATTTGGCTTTGGCGCAACCCCACCAGACCGAAAAAATCCTCCGCGACCACGTGCCAGGACAGCTCAGCGTTGCTCCAGAACACTTGGATGGCGAGGTCCTGCGACTCATGCGAAAGGGCAAGCCCGATGAATTCGAGAAATTCAAGGAAATTTTCGACTGGGTGAATCGACAGACAGGCAAGCGTCAATTCATGGTGCCTTATTTCATCTCGAATTTCCCGGGTTGCACCGCAAAGCACATGCGCGTCGTTGACGATTATCTCCAGCGCTATCATTGGAATCCCCAGCAGGTCCAGGATTTCATTCCTCTGTCCATGACCATGGGCTGCGCCATGTATTACTGCGGTGTGACTCCCGAGGGCAAGCCCATCGACGTCAACAAGGGACTGGCGGAACGCCGCGACCAGCGGGATATGCTCCGTCGTGACCGCGTGCACCCCGGCGGCCATTCCAGACCAAAAGGCCATTAAGTACCCTAAAAATCCCACCACAACGGATTATATTAGCGCCCTGCCAACAGACTGCTTCTCGGGGGTAGTTATATAGGGCATGTGAGCCACTCTCAGCGCTGCTGACGTAACGGTAAGGAACGACTTGAGTTGGAAGAATTTTTGAAGTTCGATCGTGTGACGAAGTCATACGGTTCTCTGAAAGCGGTTGACAATGTCACGCTGAATATCAAACGGGGTGAAATCTTCTCCATTTTAGGCCCTAGTGGCTGTGGAAAGACCACGCTCTTGCGTATGCTTGCGGGTTTTGAGTCGCCCGATACGGGACGTATTCTGCTGGATGGCGAGGATATTACGGACCAGCTGCCGAACATCCGCAAGGTCAATACCGTTTTCCAGAATTACGCGCTATTTCCCCACATGACCGTGCGGGAGAATATCGCCTTCGGCCTGAAAATCCGCCATCGTCCCAAAGCGGAAATTGATGCGGAAGTGGACAAGATGCTGGCCATGATTCAGATGGAGGCCTGCGCGGACAAGAAGCCCAACCAGATTTCCGGTGGACAGAAGCAACGTACCGCCATCGCCCGTGCGTTGATTCTGAAACCGCAGGTGCTGTTGCTGGACGAACCACTGGCGGCACTAGACCTGAAGCTCCGTCAGCGCATGAGTCTTGAGTTGTCGCTGATTCACGACGAAGTCGGCATCACCTTCATGTATGTGACTCATGACCAGAACGAGGCCATGAGCATCTCTGACCACATTGCCGTCATGCACAACGGTCGAGTAGAGCAGGTGGGGACTCCTGCGGAAATCTACGAAGCTCCCCGTACCAGCTTTGTGGCGGCCTTCATTGGCGACACCAACTTCTTTGACGGAAGCATTTCCGAGGTGGTGGACTCCGAATACTGCTGGTTGGATGTCCCTGGGTTGCCGCGCATTCTGGTCTTCAACGATAAGAAGAAGTCCAAGGGCGATTTTGTGCACGTCTCCATCCGCCCCGAAAAATTCCAGATTTCGATAGATCGTCCCCAGGTCGGTCCCAAGCACAACGTATTGCCTGCCACGGTGGAGGACATCGTCTATCAGGGAGACCACACCCGTTACTGGGTCAGCATTGAGAATGGCTGGCGCATCGCCATTACCCGCCAGCACAACCGCTTCATGCTGGACGAACGGCCCATCACCTGGGGGGACAAGGTCTTTATTTCCTGGCAGTCCGACGACGGATACATGCTGGAACACTACAGCGAAAAGGACGAAGACCTGCTGCAGATGCCGCCTCAGCAACCCGGCGAAATCGGCTCGGAAGAGGAGGAGATTACCAACACCCTTCAGAACATTGAGCTTCAGGAGGACGGCCAGTGAGCGCGCCCAATGTCCACCGAAAGAACTTCCTGAGTGAGTTCTCGGTCAGTTCGCCGTCCTTTCTGTGGCTGACCATCTTCTTCCTTCTGCCCACTCTCATCATCTTTGCCATCTCGTTCCGCAGCCGCGGCGAATTTGGTGGCATTGGTGACCAGTGGACTCTGGAGACTCTACAGTCCATCGCCCACCCGAATTATCCCTCCATCATCTGGCGGACGATTTGGATGAGCCTGGCCTGCACGGGGCTGACGTTGGCGATTGCGGTGCCAGTGGCCTATCACATGGCCCGCGTCTCTGCGAAGATGCGGGACCTGATGATGCTTCTGACCATCATTCCCTTCTGGACAAACTTCCTCATCCGAATCTTCGCTTGGAAGTCGGTCCTGCATCCCGAGGGATTCCTGAAGCAGTTCCTGGTCTGGTGCCATCTAGTCAATCCCGACGCCACGCTCCTCTATCGTCCCGAGGCAGTTCTCCTGGTGATGATCTACACCGAATTGCCCTTCGCAATCCTCCCACTCTATGCCGCCGCTGAAAAATTCGACTTCTCCTTGTTTGATGCGGCCATGGACTTGGGTGCGACGCGTTTGCGGGCATTCTTCTCGATTTTCGTGCCTGGCATTGCGGACGGCCTGCTTTCTGCGTGTCTGATGGTGTTGATTCCCTGCATAGGTTCCTACGTCATTCCCGACATGGTGGGTGGCAAGGACTCCATGATGCTGGGTAATGTCATTGTGCGAATGACCTTGGAAAACCGAAACATCCCCGCCGCCGCTGCGCTATCCGCGGTGTTGACGGTTGTGATGTTCCTGCCGTTGCTCTTCTTCCTCAAGGGCAAGAAGAATCCCGACGGCAGCGCGGCGCCCGCCAAGGAGGTGGTCTAGTATGAAGGACCGACGCAGCCATCTCCCCGCCATCATGACCTGGGCGGTGCTCATCTTCTTCTACATTCCGATTATTCTGCTGGTGGTGAACTCCTTCAACGCCAACCGCCAGGGAACCATCTGGATGGGCTTCACTCTAAAGTGGTACGAACAGCTCTTCTCCTCCAAAGGACGAGATATCTGGCGAGCTCTGACCAACACCCTCATCGTCGCCACAATCGCCACCGCAATCTCTACTTTCATCGGAACTTGCGGCGCATTCGCACTCCACAAATACAAGAGTCGCTTCCAGAATTTCCACTACTGCCTCATTTACACGCCGCTGGTGGTCCCCGAAATTCTCATCGGTATCAGCCTGTTAATCTTCTTCATGGCGCTGAAAATCGAGCTGGGATTGACCACCATCGTCATTGCACACGTTACATTTTGCATTAGTTACGTGGCAATGGCAGTGCTCTCACGACTCCAGGATTTCGACATGACCATCCTGGAGGCCGCACGCGACCTGGGGGCAAACCACTGGACCACCACCTGGAAAGTCCTGGTGCCTATCATCCTCCCCGGTATCTTCGCGGGGGCGCTGCTGGCGTTTACACTCTCCATTGACGATTTTGTCATCACATTCTTTGTTAATGGCCCTGGCACTACCACCTTGCCCATTCAGATACAGGGCATGATCAAGCGAGGTGCCATGCCCTTGATCAACGCATTGTCCACACTTCTGTTGGCAGTTACCTTCGTGGCGATTCTGGCCTACCAGATGATCCTGAAGCGCAATCAGCGCAACGCGGGTTAGTCCACAAGGTTCGCAAACGATTTCAATCCACAAAATACACAAAAGGCGCAGCTATGTCCAAAAACGAATTTGACGATTTCAAGAAGCGCGACACGCTTTCTCTCTTTGGTGACGAGAGCCGCAGCAACTGTACTGTGGCGGAGGCGAAGGCCTTTGAGAAGGACCACCGTCGTTCCCGTGGGGGCCGTGCATTGTTGATTGGCATTCCGATTCTGCTGATTCTGGTGGGTGCATTGGGTGCATACATCTACATCGACCACCGCAATTATGTAGCGGCGATTGAGAAGGAGAGGATGGAGAACGAGAATCCCGTTCGTCATGAGATTACGGAGGGCAAGGTGGATGCCAAGTTCGTGGTTGACGTCCAGGGAATGGGTGATGAGAGTCTTCCCGCTCCCGTGTCGTATATGCTCAACCATCTAGTTGGGACGAAGCCCAGCGAGGTGTGCATTCACAAGACCTTCAGTGGTGAGATGTCCCCCAAGCCCCTGGAATTTGCCATGACCATCAATGGTCAGAAGGAGTTCCAGGTGGAGAATGCAGAGGGGGAGATGGTGACGTTGAATGTCTCCAATCCTCTGATGGATAAAGACCTAATGATGAAAGTCGTGAATCGTGAGTGGAACAAGCTCTATCCCGATGCGCAGTATCCCCTGGCGTTGGCTTTCCCAGTTGAGAAGGATCTCTCGGAAGCCGAGCAGGCCCAGCTGGACAAGGAGCGTGAGAAGCAGGAGCGCTTCAACAACATCCCGTTGGCCACGGATCCCCGCATGACCATGCCTGCAGCCCCTCAGGAGTAACTCACCATGTCGATTTATACCTCCAGTCAGTTGTCTGCCATTCTGGGCACTCGTGCTCCCATGCTGATGCTGGATTTGGCGGAGATTTCCGATGCGGGTGACAGCGCAGTGGCTCGCAAGGCGGTCTCCATGAGCGAGGCGGTCTTCCAGGGGCATTTCCCTGGGCAGCCCATTCTGCCTGGGGTCTTGCAGGTCACTGCCATGACACAGCTGGCGAAGCTCCTTTTCAAGGAGGCCATCCCTGGCATCGGCGGTTCGGAAATCGTCCTGAAGAATGTCCATCGCCTGAAATTCCGCAAGCCGGTTCTGCCTGGGATGGTGATGACGGTGGAGGCGAAAATTCAGGAGCGCCGTGCGGGAGACGAGGTGGAATTCCTGGTCACCTGCAATAACGAGCTGGGTCTGGCTTCCACGGGCACTGTCACTTTGGCGCGTGTCAATCCCAAGGAATACGACATTCCACGAAGCGTGCTGGGGCGCCCTGAGCATCCCTTTGTTGCCGAAATGGCGGGGTGTCCCGAGACGGACGTGACGGGACTCATGAAGCTCCTGCCCCATCGACAGCCCTTCCTGCTGATTGACAAGGCAGTGAACATCGGTGTGCCTGGCAATCGCATCTTCGGTTACAAGAATTTGACGGGCAATGACATGATGCTGGCAGGCGGAAACAATGACATCTATCCCTTCCCGCTGATGATTGAGGCCGCCGCCCAGTTGGGGTGTGCACACATCCTCTCTCAGCCCGAGAATGCGGGTAAGCTTGGAATTTTCTTGTGCATTGACGACGCCACATTCTACCAGCATGCCAAGCTGGGCGACCAACTTTTGATTGTAGGGCAGTGCGATACGGGCAGCCGTGCGGGGACTGCGACCGCCGAATTGTGGGTGAATGACCTGAAGATTGGCGATTTGGCGCTGAAGTTCATTCTCCTGGACTCCCTGAAATAATGTCTTTTAGGGGGAGACGGAAATATCGTGAAGAAGAATACTGACAAAAAGAAGAAGGGCAAACGCCTGTCTGTGGAGGAGAAGCATCCTCAGGAGGTGGGTGCCCCTCATGTGTCTTTTTCCTTCAAGTTGATTTGGGAGTTACCCGAGTTCTGGTCATTCTGCCTGGGCTTCCTGGCTACCTGCATGGCATTGGCGATGTTGTTGGTGGGTTACATGGGGGAGGCGAAGGTCGGTCATGCCTTCATGAAGATCTTGACTTCCCATATCATGCTGGGGGCACCCATGGGGGCTCTGGAAGGCGCGAAATTCCCGATTCTGGATTTTTGGGTGAATGTGGTCTTTAACAGCCTCATCACCATCTCCATCATCTGCTATTTCAATACCCTCTTCAGTCTCTCCTGCAAGAAGCTCTTCCATTTGCCGATTCTTCATAGCACCTTCCAGGATATCAAAGGCGATGCAAAACGCCAGAAGAAGACTTGGGCACGCTTCGGTATCCCAGGCGTCTTCGCCTTTGTTTTCATTCCCATGCCCATGACTGGACCCGTGGTGGGGTCCCTCCTGGCGCGTTTTGTGGGACTGCGCTATTGGGGCGTGCTTACGACGGTGATATTCGCCAGCATCTCCTCCATCTGCGCGTGGGGGTATGCCGCCGATGTCCTGGAACAGTATCTGGGTGGTCGTGTCTTGAATATCATCCTCTGGTCCATCATCCTGGTGACAATCGCCGTGGCGGGATACGCAAAATACACCGCCTGGCAGAAGCGCCGACAGGAGAAGCGCATTGCGGATGCCCTGAAGTCAGGAGAAGACGACCGCTATTTCTATGACGCGGTGAATGACGATGCCAGCAAGACGTATAATTCATTTCCTACGGATTACTAGGGCGATACTGCTGCTGGCTATGGTGGCGATGCTAGGCGGCTGCCGGAGTGCCACGAAGATTGCTGTGCTTTCTTCGGAGAGTCAGCAGAGTACGCAGGTATCCCTGTCGGATGTCCGGGAGTATCTCAAAACGTTCACCCTGTCGGAAAGGCTCCGCCAGGAGATCTCTGCGGAGGAGCAGAGCCGCCCCGTGCTTGCATCCCGTACGCCCGAAGAGGTCTGCGCGGATATCTCGGCATTGGCGGATGCCCGTGCGCGAGTTCTCTCTGACATTTCGTATTATCCCACACGCCGACCACTGCTGGAGGTGGCGGGTGGGATTCTGTCGCAGGAATACATCGTTCTGCAAATTATCTATTATCATGCCATTCCAGGCGAGGAAGAGGCAACCGCAGAGCTGGTTCGGCGTCTGCGCGATATCCGCACAAGGCATCCGGAACTCCCGAGTGGAACCGCAGATAGGTTATTGGCGGAGCTGGAGACAAAATGAGTCACTCCCGCGGAAACAATTCGGAATTTGGATTCTCGTCGCATGTGGTTCTTCTGTTTCTGCTTGTGATGGTTGCGGTGCTCTTTGTGGGATGCGGCAAGGAATCCGACGAAGTTGTTTCTTCCCAGTCTTCCTTTGTTCCGCCACCGTCTGTTCCCTACCATATTGTCCGGAGCTTCTCCGAGGTAGATGGGAGAGAATTGACCGCGCGGGTCTTCTTTCCTGATGGTTACGACAATGCCCATCAGCGTCCCTTGGTGGCGGTTCTTCCCGATACGCCCTTCCCAGAACTCCCTTCTCTGGGGCAGGCGATTGTGGCAAAGCTGGATTCGCCACGGCCTACGGGGTGTCCCGACCCGCTGTTGTTGTCGGATTATCGGACGATGGTGGAATTCCTCATCCATAATTTCGCCGTGGAACCTGGCAGCGTCTTTCTTGCGGGGGGACGCCGGGAACACATCCCCTTTGCGGCCCAGCAGACGCCGCTTTTTGCAGGCGTGTGTTTCTTCTTTGACCAGGATGTCTCCTGTGATTTCAATGAAATCCCTCTGCGGAATCTGCGAAATATCCCCGTTTATCTGGACAACTCCGCACCCGTTGGTCAATGCGCCGGCATCCTGGAATTGGAGAAGCGCCTGAACAGTGGCGGAAATTCCCTCTTTGCCGCTCCCGTGAAAATTCTGGATGAGGGCGGGGCGAATGCGGTTTTGGCATCCGCATTTGCCTGGGTGGCGAAAAAGGCCACGCCAATCCATGAGACACTCACTTGGGAGTGCACGACGCCCCGGAATGGCAATGCCTGGTGGATGCGAGTGGACGAAATATCCAATACATCAAAGCCCGCGGTATTTTCCGCGCATTGTCAGACGACTGCGAAGGGGTGGGGAGCGGTGCAAATCAGTATGCGGAATATCCAGGCATTCTCCATCCAGACCAACAGCCCACAATTCCCGAAAAATCATCCAATTACACTGACGATTGATGGGATGAAAGTGGGTGTTCCCTCCGGAAAGGGCTGGCTCTCATTCAAGCGCCACGAGGGAAAAGCCTGGAAGACAGAGGGCATGAAGGACAGCCTTCTTGCCGAAGAAGCCCTCCCTGCAGGGATGGGGGCGCTTTTGGGGAAGAAACCACTTTTCGTAGTGGGAGGGGACGCGACTTCGAATCGCGCAGGACTCTGGAGCAAAGCCGCACAATCCGCCGCAAGGGCCTGGCAGAATGCGACGGGCGTGACTCCCGTCATCAAGACGGATGCCGAGGTGAGTGCAGAAGACCTGGTGAAGTATAATCTGGTGCTTTTCGGGGGAGCCGTCGAAAATCATTTGTCTGAGACACTCCTGGAAGGAGAACCACTTTTCCTGAAACGACTCTTCCATGGCCTGGAAGAAGCCCAACGGGTGGATGATAAACTCGCCCTCGTCACACTCTGCCCTGCAGAGGTGCTCTCGAAGGATACCACAGCCGTTCTCATTCTTGCCAATGGCGATGAGGCAATCCCAACTGCCTGGCAACCTTTGCTGGATAATTCAGCCCTCCGATACGACTACCTCTTCCACTCCGATACTCTCCAAATCCACGGAAAGCTCAACGCAGATTGGACACCAGGTTACTAAAAAGTATTTTCCGCACAATATCCGCGTTTGATTTCCGTTCTTTTGTGAAACGCGTGTTTCATTGTGACTAGCCAGAATCCCAGAATGAGCCATAATCTTCTATCATCCTTTTTTGCGACGGCGTTCGCGGTTCTCTTTTTCTGTGGTTGTTCCACTGTCCGGGAGGCCCGAAAAATACAGCGGGACGAGGTCCCTCGTCTGGAAGGCGAATACACGGTTCGTGCCGTGGATGCGGGTATTGTCGCGGGGAAGGAGTTGAGTCTTTCGGAATTGGAGAGCATAGCCCTCCGTTACAATCCGTCGATTTTGCAGGCTCGGTTGGCAGTTGACCAGGCCCAGTTGGCGCTTTCGGATGCACGTGCGGGGTATCTTCCCTCCCTGGGGGTCAATACAAGTCACAGTCGTAGTACCCACAACACCGACCGTCACGACCAGCGTACCAACATGACGGGGTCCTACAGTGGTGCTCTTTCCTTCTCCATCACGATTTACGACTTTGGTCGTACGCGTGCGGCGGTTCGTGCCGCCCAGGAGAGTCTTTTGTCGGCGCAGGCATCCTATCAATCCAAATGCAACACCGCGGTGTACAATGTCCGCAAGGCGTATTTTGAATTGAACCGCGCGGACGGTCTCCACAATGTCGCGGTGGATGCGGTATCCCAGTACAAGGACCACCTGGATCAGGTCCAGGTGAAGAAGGATATTGGCGAATCCATTGCCTACGATGTCCTGAAGGCGGAAGTGGACTACCAGAATGCCCGTCTGAACGAAATCACTACCTCCAATAACATCCAGACGGGGTGGGCGGATTTGAATCTGGCGCTGGGGTTGGCGGAGAATCCGGAGTATACCCTGGGTGGCAGCGAGGTCCACGAATACACCGAGAGTGCGGAGGAACTTTTGGAGCGTGCCTGCAACAACGAGCCCACCCTGGCGGCGAAGCGCTTTGAGGTGGAGGTGGCATCTGCCAATCTGGATGCCAGAATCGCTGACCTCTATCCCAATCTCAATCTCACCTTCGGGGGGAATGTCTCGGGACACGATCCCGGCATGCCCTGGCTATGGGGGCTCTCCGGCGCGCTGGCCTTCAGTCAGAATATCTTCAATGCGGGAAAGAATATGAATGCCATCCGCAAGGCGGTTTTCTCCCTGCAGAATGCCCGTAGTGTCTATGAGGCAAGCAAGCAGTCCGTCTATCGGAATTTGCGTGTGGCGGTGCTGGCGGCTCAGCGTGCCAAGCAGTCCCTGGAAGTGGCGGAACTCACTGCCAAGAGCGCCGAGAAGAATTTGGAAATCATCAACGAAAAATACAAATACGGCAAGGCCACCAGCGTGGACCGCACGGATGCCCAGGTCTCCTACTCCACCGCAAAGGCCCAGGCGGTCAATGCGCACTACGATTTCCTCGAAGCACAGACCGCCATCGCAATTCTGGTGGGAGACTGATTCAATTAGGAATTCGGAATTAGGAATTAGGAATTAGGAATTGTTGTAAAGGAAGAAGCAATGATTAAGAAAATCATCAAGTTGGTTGTGGTGATTGCGATTTTGGCGGGTGCGTGGTATGGTTGGCGTGCCTACAAGAATCGTCCCCAGGCACCTGCGACGGTTTATTTCCGTTCCCAGGTGGTTGGAAAGGGTTCTGTGACGCAGGAAGTCACCGCCACGGGTACTGTTCAGCCAGTCAAGAAGGTCTCCGTCACCACTCAGGTCACGGGGAAGATTATCTCTTTGAGCGCGGATTACAACTCCCGGATTAAGGAGTGCGAGGTCATTGCGGAAATTGATCCCGACAACTACAAGTCTTCTTTGGACAACGCCCGTGCGCAGTTGGCCAGTGCCCGTGCGCAGTTGAAGAACAACGAGGCCAATTTGGAAAAGACCTCCGCGCAGTTGACTTTAGCGGAGAAGGAGCTCCAGCGTCAGAAGAAGCTCTTTGAGCGTGAAATGACCACCGAGAGCGATTTGGACAACGCCCAGGCATCCTTTGACCAGCTAGTTGCGGGCAAGAAGAGCAACGAGGCCTCCATTGAGCAATCCAAGGCCTCCATCGCCCAGGCGGAAGCCAGCGTGCGTACGGCGGAAAAGAATCTGGCGGACTGCACCATCACTTCTCCCGTGAACGGCATTGTGATCGACCGCTCTGTGGAAGAGGGGCAGACGGTGGTGTCCTCCATGAACGCCACGGGGCTCTTTACGGTCGCGACGGATTTGAGCCGCGTGAAGGTAGAGGCGGCCATTCCTGAGGCGGATATTGGTGGCGTTGCGGTGGGGCAGAAGGTCAATTTCACCGTGGATGCCTACAAGACCAAATTCAAGGGGGTGGTGACGCAGATTCGTCTGGCCAGCGCCACCAACTCCAACGTGGTCACCTATCCCGTCATCATCGAGGCAGAGAATCCCGACGAGCGCCTCTTCCCTGGCATGACCGCGAACCTCTCTATCATCATCGAGGAAGCATCAGATGTGGTGGTGGTCCCCAATGCCGCTACACGCTTCACACCTCCTGGAATGGAGAATGCCCCGAAACTCGGCAGCATGCCTACGCCTTCCGCTGGCACTATGCCAGGGCAGGGCACAGAGGGCGACCGCCCCATGCCGCCGCCGGGCTTCAAGGGCGAGAATGGGGGCGGGACACCGCCTCCGATCACCGAAAATACCAAGATGCTTTGGCTTGCGGATTCCACGACAGATATCCACCCCGTGATGGTGGAGTTGGGGATTTCGGATGGAGTGAATACCGTGGTGACTTCCGGCGGAGATGAACTCTTGGGAAAGAAGGTTGTGGTCGGAAAACAGAGTTCCGCCCCCGCAAACGCTGGGAATGGCACCCAGACTTCCAATCCTTTCATGCCTACGCCGCCGTCCCGCAACAAAAAGGGCGGAAAGAGCGGCCCTCCCGGACCGCCCATGTGAGCCAATTCTCAAAATGGAATGAGAAGAAGGGGGTATGGGGGAGGTCTCCCCCATCCGACATTAAGCATTGAGCATTAAGCATTAAGCATTGATTGAGATGTTAATCGAAATCAAAGACATGTACAAGACCTACAACCTGGGCGACAACACGGTCAACGCCCTGGATGGGGTATCCTTGTCTGTGGATTACGGCGAATTCGTCGCCATCATGGGCCATTCTGGTTCTGGAAAAAGCACCATGCTGAATATCCTGGGGGCGTTGGACACGCCTACTAGCGGCAGCTACGTCCTGGAGGGGAAAGAAGTCTCTAAGATGTCCCGCAACGAGCTGGCGCTTTTCCGCAACGAGAAGCTGGGCTTTGTCTTCCAGAATTTCAATTTGCTGCCCCGTACCAGCGCGGTGGAGCAGGTGGAGTTGCCTGCATTCTACGGCGGTTGCAAGCTCTCTCCCAAAGCGCGTCGCGTCCGTGCCATTGAGTTGCTGACCATGGTGGGGCTGGGTAAGCGTCTCTATCATACTCCAGCACAGATGTCTGGCGGTCAGCAGCAGCGCGTGGCTATCGCACGCGCATTGATGAACAACCCGCCTCTGATTTTGGCGGACGAGCCCACGGGCAACCTGGATACCAAGTCCTCCGTGGAAATTGTCACCTTCCTGCAGGAACTCAATGCCAAGGGCATCACCATCGTCATGGTCACTCACGAAGACGACATCGCCTCCTACGCCAAGCGCCGCATCGTGATGAAGGATGGCAAGGTGGTGCGTGAGGACAATCCCAAGAATGGAGGTCACGCATTATGAGCCTGTTGATGATTTTCCGCGTGGCGCTGCGCGCAATCTGGCGCAACAAGATCCGCAGTCTGCTGACTGCCCTGGGCATCATCGTGGGCATTGCCGCGGTCATCGCGGTGATTGCCATTGGCACGGGTGCGGGTGAGCAGATGAAGAGCTCCATCAACTCCATGGGCAATAACCTGGTGATGATTTTTCCTGGTTCCATGAACATGGGGGGGATGCGTATGGGGGCTGGAGCCTCCAATACCCTCACTGCCGCTGACGGCGAACAGCTGGAGCAGGATTTCCCCGAGCTGGTGGCATGCCAGACCCCGATGGTCCGCGGCAGCGCACAGGTCATCTACGAAGAAAACAACTGGTCCACCTCCATCAATGGCGTGGGCACTGGCTTTCCGAAAGTCCGCGGTTGGGATGTAGGGGAGGGCGCTTTCTTTGACGAAGAAGATATCCAGACCGGCCGACGTGTACTGATTCTGGGTAAGACTGTGGTGGATAACCTATTCCCCAATGGCGATAGCCCCATCGGAAAGAACATCCGCGTCCGAAATATGTCATTCAAGGTGATTGGCGTCATGGAACGGAAGGGCTCCAATTCCATGGGACAGGACCAGGATGACATCATCATCATGCCTTACACCACCGTGAAACGCACCATCCAGCGCTCCAGTTTCAATAATGTCAACCAGCTGCTAGTCTCACTGAATTCCATGGACGACCTGGAGGAGGCGAAGAAGGAATTCACCGCGCTGCTCCGTCAACGCCATCGTCTGGCAGACCACAAAGAGGACGACTTCAGTATTCGTGACATGACGGAAATCACCCAGATGATGACCTCCATTACTTCCACCATCACCATCCTTCTGGGGGCGGTGGCGTCTATCTCTCTAATCGTCGGTGGCATTGGCATCATGAATATCATGCTGGTATCCGTCACGGAACGCACCAAGGAAATCGGTCTGCGAATGGCCATAGGCGCCCGTCCTCGGGACATCCTCATGCAGTTCCTGCTGGAGGCCATGACGCTGGCATGCGTGGGTGGTCTCATCGGGACCATCCTGGGAGTGGTGGGAGCCAAGGCTGTGGGCAATGTCCAGCACTGGCCCATTCTCATCACCGAGAGTTCCGTCATCATCTCCTTCGCCTTTTCCGCATTCGTGGGAGTCTTCTTCGGTTTTTATCCCGCCTACCGCGCCAGCCAACTCAATCCTATCGATTGCCTACGGTATGAATAGCTGACTCTATATATCTCCTGGTGTGGGCATGATTGTTCTCCTCCAGCGGTAGGCTATCCCCCAGTGCCGCGTTGTGCATATCAGCATGACGCGGCACAAGGCTACGGGACAGGCGCAAATGATACCCAGAAAAAGGTGACGTATTCCGATTTCGGGATGAAAAAACGAACTAATATTCAAATATCCGTCAATTATCCTTAAAACTGGGATAATATGCGCTAAAAATATACGTAAACCCGTATATATTTCCCCTGACTCCGAAAAAAACAGCTGCCTCCCGTCCCTTTTTGATTTTTTCACGGGGGGAAGCGGTAGCTTTTGTCAAATTCTTAACCTTGCAATGTCCAAACGCATTCATCAGGGGCTCGAGTTACTTGATTAGGAGCTCCAGCAGAATTTCAACGATGAGATTCTGCCCAGTTCTTCCGAGGGGCTTCTGTTGCCCATTTACACGCGTCCTCTCCAGGAAAATCGTTTCGTGGCTTTTTGCCAGGAAAACGGCATTGTTGCGTGTCTTCCCCTAAAGAAGTCTTTGCGTGTCAAGAAGCAAATAAGCAACGGGAACGAATACCAGTATGCGAAGACGGTATTGCGTCCAATGTTTCCGTCCTACGTCTTCGCGAAGCTCAATCCCGACCAACGCTCACTGGTTTTTCGTTCCAACGCGATTGTCCATATACTATCCGAGGAGCTGGGTGCATAGGATCCTTTGGTCCGAGACATCCTTACTATCCGTTCCATTGAATTGGCAGCCATATCCCAGGAACTGGATTTTAACGCGCAAATCAAGGAAGGCGACCGATTCTTTATGGAGTCCGTTCCTTTTCAAGGGACCTATGGTTTTCTGGTTCGGAAAGACAATCTTTATCAGTGGACGATCCAAATTGAATGTCTTGGTCAATTGGTCCGTGCCACGCTAGATCCCCTCAGTGTCAAGGTAACGAAAGCCTGAGTGTGGTGGTTAAGTTGTGCCTATCGTTACAGACACGCAGCATCCTACCCTTTGCTTGAGAGGATGTAGCGAAAACTGTTTCAAGCAGTGATATGCTTTCTCTTTCTCCCGTATTGTTAGCGTTCCTCTGTGGCGTCATCGCATTTGCGCTGTCACTGGCACTGACGCGTGGGCTTATTGTCCTACTTCCGAAATTTGGGATGGTTGACAAGCCGGATTTTTCGCGTCACATTCATGTCATTCCGACTCCCCGTGGTGGAGGGTTGGGTTTTGTGATTACCTTCTTGCTTGTCTTTGGCGGGTTTCATCTATTTCACTCCACAAGTGAGCAATACATTCATGTCATCAAAACGCTGATACCCCTGGTGATTCTTGTGCCCTTAGGGATAATCGACGACCGTTTCGGGGTTTCTGCGGGAATCAAATTCCTTTTCCAGATTCTTGTTGCATTGCTGGCGTGGTATCTCGGGTGTCGGATGTATTCCTTGTTTACCATCCCATTGGCACCCTGGGCCAGTTGTATTCTCTCTGTTTTTTGGATTGTCGCACTGATAAATGCCTTCAACATGATTGACGGCGTGGATGGATTGGCAGGTGGAGTAGCCTGTATCTCCGCATTCAGCATGGCCTTTGTTGCCATGGTTTACGGCTATGAATCAGGACTCATGGCCTTCGCCATCTTTATTGGTGCCATTTTGGGATTTCTTTGGTTCAACTGGTATCCCGCCCGGCTCTTTATGGGGGATACGGGCTCCATGTTCATTGGGTATGTGCTGGCGACAGGCGGCATCTATCTGAATGCACGCAGCATCTCCTTTGTCTCAATTGCCGTGGCTCTCTTGGCGTGCGGTGTCCCAGTCCTGGATATCCTCCTGGCAATCTGGCGGCGTATTTTCGCCTCTGCAACTTGCTCTGGGAAAACTCCATCGGAGCAGCCATTTTGCGATGACATGCCCGATATGCCAGGCGGGGATGATTCTTCGTCGCAGGGAGTCCTCAAGCGTTGTGGCTTTTTGTTAAAATGCCTGGGGACTGCAGACCAGCGCCACATCCATCATCGTCTTCTTGTATACTTTCACAACAACCAGAAAAAGACAGTCCGACGCATCTATTTGCTAGCTGCGCTCATGGGTATTCTGGCGATATTTTGTGCCGTTGTGCCGGGGCACAATACTCTTCTGACCTTCATTATCATTCTGAGCATTTTTTCCTTTGTCATCAATCGTTTGGCCACGATTGAACTTTGGACGAGCACCGAGGCAATCTACCAAAATTTCCATTCCGCTCATGTGGGTGCGGTTCTCTCCCATGCTGTCAATCCCGTATTTGATTTTCTGGTTATCACGGCTACCCTTTTTCTCGTTACCCGTGGTACTTCGGATTATCACCCACGCGTTATTCTCCGAATGATTGCGGTAATCATGGCGGTGATGATGCTTTCGCGGAACTATCGCACATTTTGGAATTATTGTGTCTCCGACGATTATTTCCGGCTTCTCATCACAACCCTCTTCGGTTTCTGTCTGGGATGGTGTTTGCGGTTCTTGTTTCAGGAAAACATATCCACGCGCTATTGCCTGGCTAGCGCCGCCATCTCCATTGCCCTGATTGTCAGTCAGCGACTCTTTGTTCATTACGCGCGAAACTGCATGATAAGCCGACGTCTCCGGAATCAACTCGGGCTACCCACGACCTCGACCTCGACCATTCTCTGGGGAATTTCTCCCGTCGCGCGATTCTATCGCGATGTGCTTCTCTCGGATATTACGCGTGCGGGACAGGAGCAGCTCATCGGCATCTTAGCGCGTCAACGGCGTTTCTGTCATTCCTACGTATATGGCCTGAAAGTATTGGGGACCATCGACGAACTGGAGGCAATCTATGCCAAAACGCCATTCCAGAACCTTGTCTTGACACTGACTCCAGAGGCGGAAGAGCTTCGCAAATTCAGGGAATTCTGTCAGGCGCATGGAGTCACCCTGAAGAATTTCTCCGTTTCGGAAACGCGGATGTAACGGCACAGGTTGTTTGTCTAGTCGGCGTTGTCCACCGGAAATTTCTGGGGGCCAGTATTTGGGCTCCCCTGTATAGAGGGAAGGGGAGTGATTTCAGTCAATCCGATGCAGTCACAGAATCAAAAAATCGTAAAAAACACCCTGGCGCTGTATATTCGGTCGTTATTTCTTCTTCTCATCAATCTCTATGTCTCGCGAGTTACCTTGCAGGTCCTTGGGGTTGAAGATTTTGGGATATATACGCTGATTGGTGGTGTGGTTCAGATGTTCGCTGTGGTAGGGAGTGCCCTGGTATCCACTACCCAGCGATTTGTTTCTTATTCCCTGGGGGAGGGAGATTTCAAGAAACTCCAGAAGATTTTCCACAACTGTCTGTCGTTGCATATTGTCCTGGGGGTATTTTTTGCACTTGTGATTTTGGGTTTAGGTCTCTGGCTCATGCATCATCAACTTGATATTCCCGAGGGGCGAATGCCTGCGGCCCGTGTGGTGCTTTTTACGACGGTATTGACCTTTTATTTCAGCATGGTCAGTCTGCCCTATAATGGTCTAATCATCGCCCATGAAAAGATGAAGGCTTTTGCCTATATCAGCCTGCTGGAGGGAATTTTGAAACTGTCATCCCTGTGTGCCCTGAAATTGATAGAGATTGACCATCTTGTTGGCTATTCCGTTCTCATCTGCGTGATTTCGTTGCTGATTCAGGCGACCTATGCTACATATAGCAAACGTTCCTTCGCCGAAGCGCAAAAATTCCGATTTGTCATCTCTTCGGATGTGTTTAAGCAGATTTTCTCCTTTGCGGGGTGGAATTTGTGGGGCGAAGGTACAATGGTATTACGAAATCAAGGCATCGACATCCTCATCAACACCTTCTTTGGAGTCACATTTAACGCAGCAAAGGGCATTGCCAATCAAGTCAGCCATGCCGTAAATCAGTTCGTGTCAAACTTCCAGGCGGCGGTAAGACCGCAATTGACGATGTCCGTGGCGCAAAAAAACTATCAACGGACCTATGAGCTAATCTTTCAAGGGAGCCGCTTTTCCTTTTATCTCATGATGGTATTTTCCGTCCCGTTGTGCATTTCTACTCGGGAGGTATTATCCCTATGGCTAGGAGAGGTCCCAATTTATGCGGTGGAGTTGGTTCGCTGGACATTGGTTTATCTACTACTGGACACTTTGACGCGTTTTTCCATTCAGGCAATCAACGCAACGGGGAAGATTCGGAATTACCAGCTCACGGTGGGAGTTCTGAAGCTTCTTACTCTGCCGATTACATATCTTTTCCTCAAACATGGAAGTTCTCCCACGATTGGTTTGATTGTGAATGTGGTGATTGAAGTGGTTTGCATATTTATGCGGCTTTACTTCAACAAAGTCCAAATCGGCATGGATATGCGTCTTTTCTTTCAAAAGGTCATTTCCCCTTGTGTGGGGGTATATCTCTGTGGTATCATTCTTCCGATTCTATTTTTTGAGAAGGTCAGTCGGAATCTCTTTCTGGTGGTCCCCGTGGCGGTGCTTTCGAGTGTATGCAGCATTTGGTTTCTGGGTTTGAGTTCTTTGGAACGGTCGTTGTTATTTCAGCATACGCCATTCCGTAGCGGGAAGTGTATTTCCGCGCGATAAAGATATGTCCTGTGGGATTCGTGTTTCTTGTTTGAAGTCGTGATGTGCCTGGAGAATGATAGCAAGTTAGTTTCCGTCATTATTCCGACATACAATCGTGCGGATATGGTGACTCGGGTTTTGGATTCTGTCTGGGGGCAGAGCTACCGCCCCATCGAGTTGCTTGTCGTCAACGATGGCTCGTCTGACAACACCTCCGAGGTTATCCACCATTGGATGGACGGGCATCCAGACAACTTGTTCTTTGTTACACGCCTGTTAGAACAGAAGAACTCCGGAGGATGTGTCGCCAGAAATCTCGGACTCTCTCAGGCTACTGGGGAATATGTGCAATTTTTTGATGATGATGACGAATTATTGCCTGAGGCAATAGAGGCGTCGGTCAGAAATCTGTCCAATGAAGCCAATGAGGTGGTATCCTTGGGCCAGGCAATCTATTGCGCCGGGAGCGAAACACTCCATACGCATTTCGAAGACGACATTCAATTCCCGTTCTGTGTGTACAATTTGCCCAGTCCAAGCTTTTCGCTTTTCCGACGAAATTACCTCGTTGATAAGAAAATCTTTTGGGATGGAAATTTGTCCTGCGGGCAGGATACGGATTTTGTGGTAACTGCGCTTCTCAAGGGGATTCGATACAAAATCATGTCAATCCCCACCTGTAGGATCTATTTCCACGGCCAGGAGCGTGTCACACAGAAATTATCCACACGGCAATTTGAAAAATATCAATACCTCCTAACCAAATGGCACTCGCTGGGGACGGATTTGGAGAGAGACCCAGAGGAATTGCGGCTCATTTTGTGCATTTTCGTGAAGATTTGGCTTCAGAAGACGCTTCGCGCAAACAATCGCGGTGTTTCTGAGAATTTATGCCGGTTATGCAAAGAACGTGGATATGATGTGTTGTTCTTCAACAAAGTCGCTTGTTTTTTTGATTATCGAGTATTGAGGGTGATTTCCTCAATTGGGAATTATTTTGAACGTGGGAAGTTTTTTCTTCAGCGTCATTTTCCTGGGGGCGGTCGATGACGGCGGGAATGTGCTTCGCAAAATCATTGGATAGGCAATGAAAAAAATAGGCATACTGACTTTTCAAAAACTAGAGAATTATGGCGCGTCCTTGCAATGCCATGCTCTCTGGCAATTTTTGAAGAATTCGGGCTATGATGTGGAAGTGATTGACCTGCTATGTCGTCATCATCGTGGGTTTGAGAGAACCGAAGGTCTTGTTCAGTACATGCCCCAGAAGGGTTTCATTCAGAAAGTGTATTATGACTTGCGTGTGAATCTCGTGAGTTATGTTAGAGGCATTTTCTTTCAACGGGAGAAGGAGATTCGCACCCGGAATTTTCAGAAATTTTGGGATATAGCCACCTATTCTCGGGAGTATCCATCGACGAAGAGGATAAAAGAGAGCCCCCCAGATTACGACGTATATATTTCCGGGAGTGACCAGGTATGGAATCCCAATTTGAAATACGACTGGGAGAGTTATTTTTTTACTTTTGTGTCAAGTGGGAAAAAGAAGATCGCATATTCATCCAGCTTCGGGTTAGCCGAACTGCCGGAATATTTCATGACATATGTAAAAAAATACCTAAGTGAATTTTCTGCCATTTCCGTGCGTGAGAGAACCGGTCAGTCCATTATCCAGAATGCGTTGGGGGGGCGTGTTCCACGGGTTGTAGATCCTTCCTTTCTGCTATGTCGAAAAGAATGGGCGGAATTCCTGGTGGAAAGTCCAGAATCTGACGATTATATCCTTTGTGTGTGGTATCTCTATCATTGGGAAAATCACCTGAGGATTTGTGCGGATTTGGTGAAAAAATACCACAAGAAGGTGGTCTTGATTGTCCCCTCTGGTTTGCACTTCTATTCCAGCAAGTTGTTTACGGTCGTCCAGACGGCAGGCCCCGCAGAGCTGATTGGCTATATCTCCAAGGCAAAAATGGTGCTGACGGATTCATTCCATGTCACCGTATTCTCAATCATCTTCGGGATTCAATTCTATTCTTTCGTGTCAGATACAAAATTGTCCGACCGACTGGAAACGATGCTAACGGACCTCCATCTGGAGGAGCGACTGCTTCGTATCTCCAATCTGTCAAATATGCAGAAAATAGTGGAACCTGATAGGATTAATTATGACGAGGTGCAGAATACACTGGACGCGCTTTGTAATGCCTCCAAGTCTTTTCTGCTGGATGCCATAGAAAAATAATCCGATGGAGAAGCCATGTCGTTTTTCAAGAAACTGAAGCGGATGTTCCTCTGGGGCCTGATGGCATTGCCAGTGCCGGGGTATTTCCGGGCGCGTCTGGCCTTTGCTGCAGGAGTGCAGTTGAAGTTGCGTCCCGAGGATACTGTAGTGGATGTCTTTATTGGGCAAAATGCGCAGATAGATTCTATTCATCCCGAGTTTCTTACGATAGGGAACTGGACAACCATTGCGACGGGTGTGGTAATTCTGACTCATTTTTTGGACCCGGACGGTGAAGAGTATCCCTATTTTTGCCATTCTGACGGTCGTGTTGAAATCGGTCGTGGGTGTTTTATCGGTGCGAACTCTGTGATTTGCAAGCCTGTTTCCATAGGGGATGGTAGCATTGTCGCTGCAGGCTCCGTGGTCTTGCACGATATCCCGCCAATGGAGATCTGGGGGGGGAATCCTGCTCATTTCATTCGGAAACGGAAGTGTAAAGAGCCCCTTCTCCAAGACAAAGGAGTCGCCCAGAATTGAATGCGGGGGAAAATAAACATTTTTTGGGGGGACGATAGATAATCGATGCTTATACAGAAAATCAAAAGATATTTATTTTTGGATCAATATTCCTCTGGCAGGCTAACGTGGATTGTCTCCGCTATGTTGCTTCTGCCATTGGCGCGGTTGTCAATTTTCGTGCGCCGTCGTTCGGAGGTAGAATATGCGAGCATAGACATTTGGGCGTTGATGGATGTCGTATGTACGGCGATGTGTGGCTTACTGATACTACACCACTACAAGAAAATCAATTTTTCCGGCTTTCGGAAGAACGGTATGTCTCTGCTTCTGGGGTATTACCTATTCAGTGTATGTAGTTTTCTATGGAAGCTCCCTGGAACAAGCACGCCGTACATTATTTACCGGGCGGGTTGCATGACGATTATGCTCCTATATGCCTATTTCTTCATTACTCGCTTCGAATCCAAAAGGCAGGCGTTTCAGGCATTGGTCAATTACCTAAGCATAATTCTATGTTTTTCGGTCTATCCTAGTCTAATAAGCGGTAGCTTCCATACAAATACCTATTCCTTCATTGCGGCACTTGTGCTGGCAATGACGGTTATGGCCTATAAACAGGGGTTGTTTTCCTGGAAAGAAATTTCTCCATATTTAATTTTATCGGCGATTTGTCTTGCCATAGGAACGAGTGCAGGAAGCAATGTGTCATTTTTGTGCGCTCTGCTGTTTATTTTTTCTGTCAACAAAAGGTATTTCTCATTTGGGCGTTTTTTTGTTTGTATCATTCTGATATTGCTCATTTGGGAATGCGCCTACGAACCCTTTGCGCACCTGCTTTTCCCCAATAAAAACATAAATAACCTCCATGCCATGACTGGTCGGACCAAGATTTGGGAAGTGTATTTGAATGCTTGGGCGACTCGGCCCTGGCTGGGATTGGGATTTTCTGTCGGTGAGCGCAGCGGAAGTTATTTTGGATACGTATATACCCTGTCAACTCACAATGGCTTCCTCTCCATTATCGTCAATACCGGTATCATCGGTTGTGTATTTTGGGTCTTGTTTTTGTTTCGATTTTGCAGGGAATTATTTGTAAATGTCACGAAAGGCTCGCCCTATTCTATGGCAGTCGCCGCAGCCTGTGTGGTGATTTTTGTGAACAACAACACAGTGCCCATCATTGGAAGTTACTATTCGCCTCTCTCTATGTCTGCGTTGCTTGTACTCGCATTCTTCAGTTTTTGGGAAATGGGGGATAATGACAAATCGCAGCATTTGGTTAAGAAATCGTTCTAGGGGATGTTGCCGACGACTTGGACATACTATTTTCTGATAGGCCTTCTGGTATTGCTATACTACACGGTTGCTTTGCGAAAACAGAATTTATTTTTGCTGGCAGCCAGCTTTGGTGTATACGGTCTGTGGGGCCTGGTGGGTGCCGCGATTCTTTTGGTGGTGACGCTCATTTCCTATAGCTGTGCCAGGTTTTTGGAAAGCAAAGGGAAATACAAGAAGTGTATATGCGGGATAGCAATCTTTTCCACGATAGGGGTGTTATTCATCTACAAGTATTTTGATTTTGTGTTGCAGAATATCGGATTTGGTGGCGTTTTGGGGAAGTCCCTTGTGGTGCCAATAGGTCTTTCCTTCTTCACCTTCCAGTGTTACGCCTATGTCATGGATGTGTATCATGGAAAATTGCGGGCAGAGTGTTCTTTGGTGGACTATGCGCTATTTGTATCCTTCTTTCCACATGTGTCAGCTGGTCCCATTGCCCGGGCATCGTCATTATTGCCACAATTGAAACAACGCCGTACATTCGAATGGAAAAACCTGCTGGTGGGGGTACACCTCATTTTCTGGGGCTTATTCAAGAAAATAGTGGTGGCTGACCGAATTGCGCAGTTGGTTCATGGTGGCTTTGAACATCCCCAGAATTACAGCGGTATTTCGTTGCTTTTCTATGCGTATTTGTATACGGTGCAAATCTATTGCGATTTTTCCGGGTATTCCGAAATCGCCATCGGGGTGGCTAGGCTCTTCGGCATCAAACTGGGTATCAATTTCTCTTTTCCGTATTTCGCAAAATCCATAGGGGATTTTTGGCGTCGATGGCATATTTCGTTGACAAAGTGGTTCGCGGATTATCTATACATCCCACTGGGTGGAAATCGCGTGGGGCGAGCCAAGTGGCTGCGGAATATCCTGTTGGTGTTCCTTGTTAGCGGGTTATGGCATGGTGCGAATTGGACCTATGTCGCCTGGGGCGGAATCCATGGGGTAGCCTATTTGCTGGAAAAAGGCGCTTTGGCAGTGATTACGAAGACATCACGCCTGACGGCTTGGCTCCATTGGCTGATTACGTTCCATGTAGTGGCCTTCGCATGGGTCTTCTTCCGGTGCCCATCCGTCCATACTGCAATGCAATACCTGCGGGGAATCTGCTGCAATCCCGGTCATCTTAATGTGGGAGGGTCACAGGTGATTGCCGTATTTGACGTGCTGTTTGTTGGCTTGGTCTTCCTCATCGAAGGAATTCAGCACTTCCAGCTCTTTTCGTCTTTCCGTAGCAGAAACCGTTATTTTCTCAAACCCGTCTTCTGGGTATTCCTGGGGGTGTTAATCGCGTTGTTTGCGGTGAATCACAAGGGATTTATATACTATCAATTCTAGGGAATGCTGGATATGGGAAAGGGATTCAAGACAAACTTCCAAAAAATCCCCGGCTATGGGAAGAAGCTAATTGGCCTGTCATTATGCCTGGCATTGTTCATTTTGCTGAATTTAGCCGGGAGTGCCTTCCTTCTTAGTGGACTCAAAAGATATTACTGCATCGTCCCCTGTGACATATTATGCATCGGACATTCCGTAAGCGCCATGGGAATCGATAAACATGCTTTGGAGGATGCTACGGGATTGTGTGTCAGCAAATATACCATGAGTGGTGTCGGCGTGGGGGAACGGCGTGTCATGCTGGAACAATATGTAGAAATGACGGGTGGATTCCCTAAGATTGTGATTTACGATGTAAGCGCGAGAAGTTTCGCCAGGGGGCTTTCTGCCAATGCCTATACGTGTTTCATGCCTTTCATGGGATGTTCGAAGGCAGTAGACCGGATGGCCCGTATGCAGGCTTCTCCAGGTGAATATGCGAAAAAAAAGTTGATTCCCTTGACACGTTTTACCGATTTGCTCTTATGGGAGTCCATCCGCGGATGGCGTGGAGATTGGAAAAATTATACGCTGAAGCATTTTCAGCCGGAGATATTCCGTCGCCAGCTCCGGGAAGGGGATTTTTGGCACATTACTTTTCAGGAGGAGTCGATCGTGGAATTAAGTCAGACGGTCGAATGGTTGGTAGAGCACCACGTCAAGGTAATTTTGTTGGGAATTCCCTCGGTGGATCTTCTGAATGACGCGGAGCCGGAGAAATATCGGGAGGCGCTCGGGCATATTCAGCGTTTGGCCGCTCTTTTCGAAGATGTGTCATTTGTTGATTTGAATCCGATTTTTTCCTCGGATTACTCCCTGTTTGCGGATGCGATTCACCTGAATCCCAAAGGACAGCATGAGATTACAAAATGGCTTGGCAATTACTTGAAGGCTTTCCCGATGGAGACTCCTTGAGGGCTTTGTTTGTTTTTCACAATCCGCAGCTGTGTGCAATGGACGAGACGCAGCATTGAATAACCATTTCTGGGAAATCCTTGAAATCTGTGGATTGATTATCCAGGAATTCCCGCTTCGTGGGGAAGAGCACAAAATCAAAATACACACGGCTTATCACAATGCGTTTGACATGGGTAACACGTTCTTTCCTGGATTATCGAATCCCGGTATATGCCGCCTTGGATGAATTGTGCGGCCATCAGCTCACGGTGATTTTCAATCGGGAGGTGACGGGTGAGGTGTTGGCGGAAAAATTGCGGGGTGTGTTAGGGGAGCGCGCCATCGGTCTGACTGGTGAGTTGCGGCTAGCGACCACACGTCGAAAGAATATCACGACGGGATTTGCCAACAAGGGCATTCGGATTCCCTATCAGCCTGGATTGGTGAAGGCGTTGCGTAATTCTGTTCCCGAGGTGATGTTAAGCGATGGATTTATGCAGTGGACTTACGCGCCACTCTGGCAGCGGATGTGGCATGCGACTCCCCATGTGATGTGCTATGAACGGACCGCGTATACGGAACGGCACTGCCAGTGGTATCGGAAGCTCTATCGCAAATGGGCCATGCGGAATATCGATGCCTACTGCGTCAATGGGCGACTCTGTGAAGAATACCTGGCGACTCTCGGAACTTCTGAGGAGCGCATTTTCGTTGGGCAAATGGCAGCGGATACCTGTGGATTGTCGGAGGCGGTCTCCGTCGTGCCGTCAGAAGAGATTCAGCAATTACGCAGTACTCTTGGTGTGTGTGGGCGCATTTTCCTGTATGTCGGGCAGCTGATATCCCGCAAGGGCATCAGGCAACTGCTGGAGGCGTGGAAAGCCGCCGCGTTGCAGGATGCGACTCTCGTTATTGTGGGGGAGGGTGGGGAGCGCGGGACCTTGGAGGAGTTCGTCCAGGCGAATCACCTGCGAGTGGTTTTTACGGGTCGTGTGTCCTATGACCTCATCGCGCCATACTATAAATTCGCGGATGTATTTGTGATTCCGACCTTGGAGGACAACTGGTCGTTGGTGGTCCCGGAGGCCATGTCCTGCGGATTGCCCATAGCGTGTTCCTGCTACAACGGCTGCCATCCCGAGTTGGTGACAGCCGAGAATGGCTGGGTATTTGACCCGATGGATTGTGACGCGACGGCGGAGATGCTTCGTTCCATTGCGAAGAAAGGTAAGTCCGAATTGACAGCCATGGGAGATGCGAGCCGGAAAATTGTAGCGGATTTTACTCCCCCAAAAGCGGCAGAGAGGATTTTTGCCGCCTGCGAGATGGCGCAAAAAGTAAGAGAGAGCCGATGAAAAATTACTTTACCCCATTTCGGAGATGGACCTATTACGCATTGGTGTTGATACCGCGCATCCTTCGTCAGTGCGTTTTTTACTGTACACATCTCATTGCATCCGATGAACTGTATCTGAAGATTGTCTATTTTCTGACCTTCGGAAAATGGCTGGATTTGCGTCATCCCGAGACGCTGAAACTCTTCAATGAGAAGACACAGTGGCTGAAAATGCATAATGATACTGCTTTGCATACGCAAATGGCAGATAAGCTTGGAGTGCGAGAAATCATTCGTGATAAACTAGGGGATGGATACACTTTTCCTCTTTTAGGTGCATGGAAGCATTTTGATGAAATTGATTTTGGTTCACTCCCTGACCAGTTTGTTCTCAAGCCTACCCATGACAGCGGAAGTATCGTATTTTGCCGAGACAAGTCGTCATTTGACAGGATGAAAGCCCGCAAGAAATTGGAGTCCGCGTTGAAGCGGAATTACTACTGGCTTGGGCGCGAACGACCATATCGGGATATCGTGCCCAGAATTATTGCAGAGCCCTTGATGGCGGATAACGACTCCCATTCAGATTTGAAGGATTACAAGCTGTACTGTTTCGATGGTACAGTCCGGATGATACAGGTGGATTATGACCGTTTCACCAGCCATCATCGCAATCTCTATACCCCGGAATGGCAATTGATTGATGCGTTTATTCTCTATCCCAATGACCCAACGAAGGAAATCCCCGTACCCGCAATTTTGCCGGAGATGCTGGATGTGGCAAGTCGTTTGTCAAAAGGCTTCCCATTTGTTCGTGTGGATTTGTATGTCATCAACAATCGGCTCTATTTTGGCGAATTCACCTTCCATCATGAAGGCGGTCTAGGGAGAATTCGCCCCCGTGAATTCAATCGCACCATGGGGGATTGGATCAAGTTGCCTGGAGGGGAGGAGTAATTGATGCCTTCGATTTCCGTCATCATTCCGACCTACAACACGGGGTTATTGATAGAACGCGCGCTAGCGTCGGTCTTGGGGCAAGAAGAGGCACTTGACTTGGAAGTCCTGGCGGTGGATGATGCCTCTACGGATGATACGGTTGCTGTGGTGAAAAAAATGGGAGATGAGCGCATCCGGGTCTTGCGCCAGAGTGAGAATCGCGGCCCAGCTGCGGCGCGGAATCGCGGGTTGCGGGAAGCCCGTGGGGAATTCTGTGCCTTTTTGGATGGCGATGACTTCTGGGAGCCGACTTTCCTGGCGGAGACGGTGAAGTTTTTGCAGGGCCATCCCGAGGCTGTTGCGGTAAGCGTGATGCAATGCCATAAGCTTATTGGGAAGGAGCCTTCCATCGTTCCGCAAAATACAGGTGTGACCGCCCCCGTAGTGCTGGAGGATTTCTTTGATTTCTGGGGACGCTTCAATCACGTTTGTACCGGTAGCGTGCTCTTCCGACGTGAGACTGCGTTGGCGATTGGCGGTCAGCGGGAGGAGTTACGCATCTGCGAGGATTTGGAGTTCTGGGCAATGCTGGCCACATACGGCAAGTGGGGCTTCATTCCGAAAGTCCTCTTCACCAGCGACGGGGGCGTAGTGACCCAAAAGCAGGGCTGGCTGGAGAAGAATATGCGGAGATGGCAGAGTGCGCCTTCGTTTGCAGAATGGCGAAAACGTATTTATGCACGGAAGACGGAGTTCTGCGGAGAACATCTGGAGTTCGCACTGGGGAAAATCTCCCGTAATTTGTGCTACTGCCATATCCAGTGCGGAAAGGATGCACTGGCACGGGCGGAAGCCCGAAATAATGGCGCGTTCTTCCCAAAAAATCGTGTGAATCGACTCTTCCTGTGGATGGCCGTTTGTCCTATCTCCTGGAAACTTTGGTGCGCATTCCTGCGTAGAAGGGAGAGAAAGCGTTAATTCGGAATTCGGAAATATGCCAGGATAGAGACGGTGGAGGACGTAGACCTGGACATTTACATGGCGGTGACGCCGTCGGTACACACACCTTTCGACGGCGGTGACGCCGTCGGCACACACACCATCCGACTGCGGGGACGCCGTCGGCACACACACCGGGATTTTTTTCCAGGGTGGGGGAGCACAATAGTATCATGCGTGAAGTCATTCAAGTCGCTGGCGTGAATGTCACCTCTTCCAGTATGTCCGAGGCATTGGAGGATTTGTGTGAGTTAATTGTATCTGGCGGTCATCACTATCTTTGTTTTTTTGAGGGGAATTTGTTGCATCGTGTCTATTCGGAGGCGGAAGTCCGTGAGGTCCTGAATGGCGCCACCCGCTGTTATCCCGATGGCATTGCCACGGCGAAATTAGCGGGCTGGGCATTGGGGCATCCCGTGGAACGCGTATCCGGGCCGTCGTTTTTGTTGTCGGCTTGCGAGTATGGCGTCTCCCGTGGTTGGCGTCATTACTTTTTCGGAGGGAAGGAAGGAGTCGCGGAGGAACTCGCCGAGAAATTGACTGCCCGTTATCCTGGGTTGCAAGTGGTGGGAACGAACTGCCCCCCCTTCCGGGACATGACGGAAGAGGAATTGGAGGCACTTTGCGCGGAACTCCGTGAAAAGCAGGTGGATTGCCTCTGGGTGGCGCTGGGGGGACCCCGTCAGGAAATCTGGATGCATAAATTCCTGGGACGAATCCCGGTGCCCGTAATGCTGGGGGTAGGGGCGGCCTTCGATTTCCATACAGGACACCAGTCCTGGGCACCAAGGTGGGTACGCGCCATCGGAATGGAGTGGCTTTGGCGTATGACCACTGGCGGGAAACGCGTCTTCTGGCGGAATCTCTGCTGCGTCACCCATGTGGCATGGCATCTGTTGATTCGGCGGTGACGCCGTCGGTACACTCTTTTTCGACGACGTGGACGCCGTCGGTACACTCTATAAAAAAGGAGATGAAAATCCTCTATATCCATAACGACTACGCGAAGCCGTCGGGGGAAGAGACTGCGGCGGAGGCGATTGTGTCGCTGTTGCAGGAACACGGTCACCAGGTCCAGTGGCATCGGCGTTCCTCCGCCGAAATCGCGGGTTCCACATACGGAAAAATCAAGTCAATGTTTACGGGATTGTGGAATCCCGCGGAGGCACGCGCCATCACTAGACAAATCCAGGAATTCCGTCCCGAGCTCGTACAGGTGCAGAATATCTACCCGTTGATTTCACCCAGCATTTTCAGGGCAATCCGCAGTTGCGGTGTGCCCATCGTCATGCGTTGTCCGAACTATCGGCTCTTTTGTCCCAATGGCCTTTGCTGCGATTCTCTTGGCATGGTATGTGAGCAATGCCTGGGAGGTCATGAGTGGAATTGTTTCCGAAAACGCTGCCTGGGTGGAAGCCTGAAAAGCGGCGCCTACGCATTGCGTGGCTGGTTGGCGCGTGTCACCCGGCGCATTTTGGATAACGTGGATGTCTTCCTCGTTCAGACGGAATTCCAGCGGCAGAAATTCATCCAGCAGGGGATTCCTGCGGAAAAGCTATCGGTTGTGCCAGGAATTATGCAGTCGATGCCTCCCGCCGAATCCTGGTCACCGGGGAAATATGTGACTTTCATTGGTCGCGTCAGCGCAGAAAAGGGCATTGAGGAGTTCGTGGAATGCGCACGGCGGTTGCCGGAACTCCCATTTCAGGTCGTGGGGGATCCCGAGGGAATGCCTGGAATCCGTGATGCCGCTCCAGCGAATGTCTCCTGGTCGGGGTTCTTGCAGGGCGAGGCATTGCGTCAGGCATATCTCGATTCACGGGTGATTGTGGTGCCCAGTCGGTGCTATGAGGGTTTTCCCAATGTAATCGTGCAGGCGAAGCAGTTGGAACGGCCCGTGCTGGCGGCGGATATAGGAGCACCGGGAGCCATCGTGACCGAAGGGGTGACGGGCGAAAAATTCCGTCCCATGGATGCGGAGGATCTCGCCAACAAGGTCTCTGGCGTGTATGGAGATATCGAACGCTGCCGACGATACGGCCAGAACGGACGAAATGAAGCCCTGGAAAAATACTCCCGTGAGAAAATTTACCAGATTCTGATGGAAGTCTATGACAAAGTCAGGGAGTGAGGGCCGCTTTGGAGAGGGCATTGCCTCGGAGCAGTATGGGCTTCAAGCCATTCCAGGTGAAGGGCAGCGCCCCCTTCTCCGAAAAATACGCGGTGCTGGTGGCGGAT
>DCIO01000083.1:66215-74182 GCA_002315885.1 Lentisphaeria bacterium UBA1724 | reverse complement strand
GGCGCAAGCGAAACGAGGGGCAAGAGGCGCAGCCCCCCCCGAGGCGCGGAAGGGTAGGAGGGACCGGCGGTCCCCGTAGGTGCGCCCCTCGTGTAGCGCGCGCCCGTGGCGCAAGCGAAAAGAGGGGCAACAAAAAAGGCCGCGTTCCGAAGAGCGCGGCCTTATTGTGTTGGATTATGGACTAAGGATTATTTTTCCTCGGTGCCATTGACTTCCATGGAGTCATTCTCCTGCTTGGCGTCCAGTGCGGCATCAAATGCGGCGCCCAGGCCACCCAGTCCGCTGGCGGGTTCGCTGGAGAAGGTCGCACCTGCGGTGGGACGTTCCTCGAAGGTAGCGGCGGGAGCATTGCCGCTCTTCATGGTGAGACCAATACGGCGCTCGTCGGTGGAAATATTCTTCACCTTGGCAGTGACGGTCTGGCCGATTTCCACCACATCCTTGACGCGGTTCACGCGGTCATCGGAGAGTTCGGAGATGTGGATGAGGCCATCGATGCCGCCATCCAGTTCCACAAATGCGCCGAAGGAAGCCAGCTTGGTGATCTTACCGGAAACGGTATCACCGACCTTGTACTTGTCCTGGATGTTCTGCCAGGGATCATCGGTCAGCTTCTTCATGGAGAGGCTGATGCGCTGGTTCTCGACATCCACATCGAGGATGACGGCCTCAACGACCTGGCCCTTCTGCAGGACTTCGCTGGGATGATTGATCTTGCGGGTCCAGCTCATGTCGGAGACGTGGATCATACCATCGATGTCGTCCTGGATCTGGACGAAGGCACCGTAACCAGTCATGTTGCGGACCTTACCCTTGATGCGGGTACCGTGAGGATACTTCTCCTTGATGAGTTCCCAAGGATTGGACTGAGCCTGACGCAGACCCAGGGAGATCTTGCGGTCTTCCTTGTTGACATTCAGAACAACTGCGTCGACCTCGTCACCAACATTCAGCATATCGCCAGCCTTGTTGACTTTCTTGGTCCAGCTCATCTCGGTGACGTGGATCAGACCCTCGATGCCCTCTTCCAACTCAACAAATGCACCATAAGGCATGACGTTGACAACTTTGCCGTGGACGCGGCTGTTGGCGGGGTACTTGACCTCGACGGTATCCCAGGGGTTGCCTTCCTTCTGCTTGAGACCCAGGGAGACGCGCTTGCGCTCCTTGTTGACCTCCAGAATCATGACCTCGATCTCCTGATCCTTGTGCACGATGGTGTGAGGATCGGTGACGCGGCTCCAGCTCATGTCGGTGATGTGGAGCAGACCATCCATGCCGTTCAGGTCCACGAAGGCACCAAAATCGGTGATGTTCTTGACAATACCCTTGCGGATCTGACCCACTTCCAGCTCGTCCAGCAACTTGGCACGCTGGCTGTCGCGAGCCTCTTCCAGGATCTCGCGGCGGGAGAGGACCACGTTCTTGCGCTCGGTGTTGATCTTGATGAGCTTGAAGTCCATTTCCTGGCCGACGAAGACGTCCAGATCGTGGACGGCACCGATATCGACCTGGGAACCAGGCAGGAAGGCCTCGACACCCACATCAACGATGAGACCACCCTTGACGCGGCTGACAACCTTACCCTTGATGATGGAACCTTCGACGTGATTGCTGACGATGTCATCCCATGCACGCTGAGCTTCGGCTTTCTTGACGGAGACCTGGGGGGCGCTGTTCTCGCCTTCGACGCGCTCCACATAGACATCCAGGACATCACCCACATTCAGGGTATCGAAGTCCTTGAGGTCGCTGCGGTCGATGAAGGATTCCGCCTTGCCACCGACATCCAGAAGGATACCGGTTTCTTTCTTTTCGGCAATCGTGCCTTTCACGATGGTGTTTTCCTGGATGGTATTGGCCTTGGTGGTTGCGGCACCACTCAGCAGTTCCTCCATCGAGGGCATGTTGTCTAGATCAATGTTGCTCATACGGGGTTAAGTTTTTTGTTTACTCTGTTTGGGATGCATCGGCGCGAAAATGATTGAAAGCCGTCCTGCGCCACATAGAACGACGAACCGCATAATATAACTCCATAAAAGAGAATTGACAATGACAAAATTGACAATTACGGACAAAATGCCACGCGGGGTCGCAATCTGCGACGGCGAGGACGCCGTCGGTACACCCCATATTCTGGATTCCCAATTGAGAATTGAGAATTGAGAATTGAGAATTATGACAGTCTCTGCTGTCGTCTGGGGTCGAAGGCGTTGCGGATGCCTTCTCCCACGAATACCGCCAGGAGCATGACGGCGAACAGTGCCAATGAGGGGAATAGTGTCAGCCACCAGGCGGCCCGTTCGGATTGTGCCTGGGAGAGCATTTCACCCAGACTCGGAGTGGGGACGGGGAGTCCAAAGCCCAGGTAATCCAATGCGGCCAGTGAGCCGATGGCGCCCACCAGTGAGAAGGGGAATAGCGTGACTAGGGGCACCAGCGCATTGGGGAGGATGTGCTTGAATGCGATTTGCCACCCTGAGAGTCCCAGGCATCTGGCGGCTTCCACGAAGGGCATTTTCCGCAGGCGGAAGGCCTCCGCACGCATATAGTGTGAGATGCCGATCCAGTTGAAGAGTGCATAGCAGACCAGTAGCAACGTGAAACCCGCGCCGTAGATGGAGCCCATGAGGATCATCACATACAGGAAGGGCATGGCGCTCCAGATTTCAATGAAGCGCTGTCCCAGCAGATCTGTCAGTCCCCCGCGGTATCCCTGGAGGATTCCGACGAAGGTGCCTCCCGCCATGGAGAAGAGTACCAGAAGCAATCCGAAATTCAGTGCGATGCGCAGTGCGTAGAAGATTCGTGCGAAGACATCCCGTCCAGCGTTGTCGATGCCCATCCAATGTCCTGTCACGGGTCGGAATGGGAAGCGCACTTCCTCCCGTTCCACGGTGAGCTTGTAGAGTCGTCCGTCAGCTAGTGTGCATTCCACGGGGGCGAATAACTCGCCTTTCCGGACACTCTGCCGCGCGTCGGCGATTTGTTTTCGCAGCTCTTCCGTGAGTGCGGTGTAGGTTGTTTCGTTGGAAGCGGGGAGCTCCTCGGTTGCGGCGAATTTCCAGATGCGTGGCGCGTTGTCCTTCGTATCTCCCAGGACTTCCAGGGCGCGAACGCGGAGGGTCTTTCGGCCGCCGGCGCGTGGGGTGTCAGCCGCGGCGAATACCAACTCTACGGGCGGGTATTTGACTCCGGATTGCGGAATCAGGGTGACGGAATAACTGGGGACTGCCTGTCCTGCCCAGCGTGGCGCCAATGCAGGGGTGAGTTCATCGGACAACTGCCAGAGTTCTTCCAAGGCGCGTCCCGTGGAATCTTCGGGGGCGCCATCTCCTTTCCAGAGGGTCTCCAGCCCCGTGGCCTTCGTAATCGTCAAGTCGGGTTTTAGTGTCAGGCTGGCTACGCGGGGTTGAGGGAGGAGTCTGACAATTTCCAGCAGGGATGGCGTCAGCTCGTCTTTCGGGACAATGCGGTATGGGTCATTTTTCACAGGCGCCCAGAGGACGAAGTCCTGCGCAAATGCTCCCTCACGGTCCAGTGCCAGGTAGTCGGCCTGGTGGGGCGTGCCATCCTTCACGAAGGCATTCTCGGGATAGAATCGGAAAGCGGGAAAATACCACTTTCCTTCGTGACGCATCAGCAACGGTCGCGCATTGCAGAATAGTTCCGCTCCCAGGGTCAGGAGATAGAGCACCACAAGCAGTAGGAAACTCCACCACCCGCGCTTGAGCTGACGGAAGCGCTTCAGGCGCTTAATTGTAATGGGATTCAGCTTCTTCACTTCGGAAGGCTCCTGCTATTCTTGGAATTCTCTACGCCTGGCTTAATCTGGAAGCGCCGGCCCGCAGTCTCGCCCGCCGCACGGACTTCCTCGGATCGGGTGTGGATGGCATGCCGGGTCTTGCGCAGGTGGGGAAATACCCAGCGGCAGTATTCCTCCAGATGGGTCCGGTCACTTAAGACCAACGCACGCATCTCGGGACGCTGGTTCTGCTCCCGCAATGCCGACTGGAACCCCGATAGCACCCCAATCTCGAAGTCCTGGCGGATTTTGGCGGAGGTCAGCACTTTCCCCAGCAGATTGCCGGGCAATTCGTAGATGGCGTGGGTGATGTATGCGGTCAGGCAGTCATAGACGTATGTGGCAATTTGCAGGTCCTTCTTGCTGCCACTCAGACTCAACTGACGACAGAATGCCCCAGGCTTGTCGCTGTCAATGTCAGGCACGTTGTCCCAGATGACTCTGACACAGTAGAACTCCTGCAGAATCGCCCCCAGAATCGAGTGCTTGACGGTCAGGCGCTTCAACAACGGCCCCACACCAATGGTGTAGAGCTGCGTGTCCTCCGTCTGAGTCAATTCCGCTTCGCCGAACTCTAGGGCGTATTTGGCCTCCAGTTCACGGGCTTTCAACAGCGCGGAACGGGCCTCGTTTTCATTGGCACTCTCTGACAACGAAAGCAATTTCCGGATTTTCAGCAGCAATCGCGCCTGTGGAGTGACCGCACCTTCCTGGCTGCTTTCGTCCTCCTCCTCGGAGTAAATCACTTCGTCCAAGGTGGGATAATTCCCTGATGCCTGGGGACGGGCACCCAGTTTCCTGCACATCTCCACAAAATGGGGGCCGTGGGGAGACTCTCCGGAATTCGGGAAAAATGCCTCCACTGCCTGGTGGGCCAACTCGTGACGCAGGACGTCCACTACCGCATACCAGGGATGACGCAAAATCAGCTCCTCCTTGATTTCAATGCACTGGATTTTTCCTCCGCGCCATTGGCCCCACTTGCCAGGCAATTCCGGGACCACCGAAAAAAGCGGCTGCTTCAAGACACGACGCTCTTCGGGAGTCAAACGCATCACCGCAATCCGCCATTCTTCGGAAAGCGCCGACGCATAAAGGGATGTTCTGGCATTTTCGGACATGTCCGTTAACGTAATGCCTTTTTCTTCCCCAAAATCCTCAACGGATGCTCCGGATCCGGATTTTGGGGACGATGGGGGGAAATGCACAAGCACTGCAGACACACATATATATATCACATCTCTTTCGTGTCTTTCGTGTCTTTCGCGGTTCTGAATAGTAACTGCTTCACACTTTTAGGGTTTGGCTGTGGGAACCCGTTCGCACGAGTGTCAAAAGAAGCAATCCCTCGCTTTTCTCGTAAATAAGCAACCAATCTGGGTTGATATGGCACTCTCGCTTGCCATGCCAATTCCCTGTAAGTGCATGATCGCAATATTGTTCTGGCAAAGGCACGTCCGTTCGAAGCATCTCCACCACATCAAGAAGTTCCTGGAGATTCCGTCCCTGTCTCAACATGAGTTTGACATCTTTTTTGAACTGGGTAGTTCGTTTGATGTCGTAAATCATGAGAGAAGATCCTCACGTAGTTCGTTTACAGTCTTAAAGACCCTTCCCACACCAGGCTTCTTGAGTTCTTCGGCCTCCTGAAGTGCCAATCGGTCTTCTGCACTCAACGGGGAAAGCGAAATCTCAAAGGGAATCCGCTGTTCCATGACCATCTTCCGAAGATACAGGTTGATTGCGGTTGACATGGTCATACCGACATTGGAAAGAAACAAATCCGCTTGACGTTTCAGAGCCGCATCGGTTCTGACACTAAAATTCACTGTGGTTGATGGCATGTATGACACCTCCTATGGTAATGCATTTAAATATAACGCAATTGTAATACATTGTATGTCAATTTACCAGAATCCAGAATCAAGAATCAAGAATCAGGAATCAAGAATCAGGAATTGAGAATCAGGAATTGAGAATTGAGAATTGAGAATCGAGAATTGAGAATTAAAAAGCAAGGCCGGCCCGCATTCCGCAGACCGGCCTTGTGCTACTGCAATCGAGATAACCTAGTAGTTATCGCCCTGGAAGAGCTGGAAGTACGCCTTGGGATGCTTGCAGACGGGGCACATCTCGGGGGCCTTCTCGCCAACATAGATGTGACCGCAGTTACGGCAGATCCACATCACCTTGCCGACCTTGACGTAGGTGGTGCCTTCCTGGATAGTCTTCAGCAGAGCCAGATAGCGCTCCTCGTGATGCTTCTCGATGGCGGCGACTGCCTCAAACTGGAATGCGATGGCGGCGAAGCCCTCCTGACGGGCGACTTCGGCAAAACCCTTGTACATCTCGGTCCACTCTTCGTGCTCGCCAGATGCGGCGGCCTGGAGATTCTCGGCGGTGGTGCCGATGCCTTCCAAGTGCTTGAACCAGAGCTTCGCGTGCTCCTTCTCATTGTCGGCGGTCTCCTGGAAGATCGCGGCAATCTGCTCATAACCCTCTTTCTTCGCTACGCTGGCAAAGTAGGTGTACTTATTGCGGGCCTGGGACTCGCCTGCGAAGGCATAGGCGAGATTTTTCGCGGTTTGGCTGTCTTTCAGTTCCATTGTCATTTTCTCCTTGTGGTGGATTTCTCTTGCCCGACTCGACATCGGACTAAGACCTTGGCTTTAATATAACTCTAAAATGTATTTACAGTTAACATTTATTTAGGGCATTTCCAAGTTATCCGCAAATTTCAATTCCTCGTTGGTATTGACGAGGTATGGCGTCGCCACATCCCGATAGCTCCAGTGTTCCACCCGAGCGGCATGGGAATCCAGATACATGATCCAGGCGCCATTGAAGTGGTTTGCGCCGATGGACCGGGAATTCTTCAGGGCCATGCTCTGGGTATTCCCCGTGACGCCCACGCGGTTTGTGGGGCCGTATGTCAGTGCGTACGCGGAATCCGTGTTTCCAGAGTGGTCCACTTCGCTGAAGAAGTATGTCGCGGAGGGCTTCTGGTAGTAATCGATGATGTGGGCGGGGAACTTGATGTTCACATATCCCGCCACAATTGCGTAGGAGCGTCGACGATTTTCCGCGGCATAGAGCGGGTCTCCACCATTGTCATTCGGGCACTTGAAAACAGGCCAGGCTCCGTATGGAATCGTCTGTTCCTCGTTGGTGCTATAGCCGATGTATGGTCCGAATTTCAGATCCCAGGTGCCGTATGCCTGAACTGCGGCTTCGTTGGCAAGTCCGTAGTAGCTAGGCGCCACATACCCTCCGAAGTCATCGCAGTAGAGATTGGATGCCAGCCCGATTTGTTTCAGGTTGTTGCAGCAGGCTATGCTGCGTGCCCGTTCCCGTGCCTTGGAGAGCGCGGGCAGGAGCATGGCTGCCAGAATGGCGATAATTGCGATGACGACGAGGAGTTCAATCAGAGTGAATCTTTTCATTTTTCTGGAGGGAGGCGTCGGGTTCGCAATCATGCGCCCGAGATTCTACTTGGTTAAGTAAAGAATCTTCGCCGTGACACCAGAGAGCATCCCTAATTTTCCCGAGAGGGCACCCAATTGGTCCGTATTCCCCTCAAGAATCAAGGAAATCAGATTCGCGGAAAAATCCCGGAAGGGCAACCCCATCCGGCCACGCATCAATTCCTGGTAATCACTCAACAGGCGATTGACCTCGGGGACCACAGTGCGGTCCTCAATCCAAATCGCAATCACGGCGACGCGCTTGTTCATGGCAGAGTTTCCTCCTCGTTCGACGGAATTTGACAAACAAAAAGCCCGCAGACTCAAAACGAGAATGCGGGCAAATATCGGATGGCCACAGGACTGGCCTTTATGATGGATCCGGCACGTTTGCCCGTTGACGCAGGAAAAACACCCTTGTCATGAGGTAACAAAGCACGAAACAAATCTGGGCTCCCCAGCCAGGCTCAAACTGGCGACCTCTTGGGCCACAACCAAGCGCTCTATCAACTGAGCTATGGGGAGCATCGAAAGCTCGGGTACTATAAAGGCTATTCCAAGGATTTCAAATACACTCGCCTAAATATTGGAATTCTTTGCCAAGATTTTTGCGTTTTCGGTCCCTGATTGCCACAAAAAAAGCCGCAGGCTTGAGACCTACGGCTTTTGGAAATGGAGCGGGCAAACGGACTCGAACC
>DCIO01000083.1:27040-66077 GCA_002315885.1 Lentisphaeria bacterium UBA1724 | reverse complement strand
TCTACCAACTGAGCTATGCCCGCATCGACTTCTTTCTACTTTCGTTGGAAAGCGGGGTTAAGATATTGCTTCTTTTCAGGTTTGCAAATCGCTACGATTATTTTTTGTGGATTTTGTGGGGTTTTAGCCAGAAAAAAGTCTATCTGCCTATGACACGATGGACGAATTGCAGGAAAATCCATCCCGCGGCCTGGACGGTTGCCACGTGGTCGTGTCCCTGCAGAATGCAGTGTTTGGCGTCCTTGTGTCCCAGGCTTCTGAGAGTTGCGGCCAGGAGTGCGTTCTCCTCAGGGCGTCCAGCCATATCCAACCCCGACTCTCCCGTAATGAGAAGAATGGGGGCGATATCCGCCGCTGCGTAGTAGAGTGGCGCATATTCGTCAATCACGGGCTTGACGCCCAAGCGGTCGTATCCCAAATCGGCCTTGAGCTGGAAATGGGTAGAGACCTGCCCCGAGCAAATGAGCATCCCCGCCAACTGGCGATGGTCGAAGCCGTATTTCGCCAGCATCTTCGGGCACATTCCCACCATGGCGGCGAGATAGCCTCCTGCGCTCATGCCCCCCACGAAGACCTCCTTGGGATTGCCACCGAATTCTGCGATATGGGAAAGCACCCACGCCACGCAGGAAGCAGTGTCCTCCAGCGCATCCAGGCTGTTGGTCTTGTGGTCCTCGTGAATCGTGCGGTAACGGGCCTCGACAACGCAAATCTGTCCATCCCAGAGTTCCTCGGGAATTTCCCGTCCATCCCCGACCATACCGCCGCCGTGGAACCATACCACCGTGGGGAAACCCCTCTTGTCCTTGGGGATATTCATGTAGAGATTCTGTTGCGGATCCTCGCCGTATGCATGAATTTCCCAGGCTTTATAGAGCTCCGCATTGGGAGAAAAGTAGTTGTCGTAATTGTTGAGCATAGTCGTAAATCAAAAAAGCGCGTGGACCAAGCCACGCGCTTTTGGGAGGTGATTCCGGAATTAGAACTGATGGAGGAACCGCATGTCGTTCTCGTAGAGGAGACGCAGATCGTTGATGCCGTAGCGGATCATGGCGATGCGTTCGATACCCATACCGAAGGCATAACCCGAGAGTTCGTTGGGATCCCAGCCCACATTCTTCAGGACATTGGGATTGACCATGCCCGCGCCGGAGATTTCAATCCAGCCCGTGCCCTTGCACACACGGCAGCCCTTGCCGCCGCAATTCATGCAGGTGGCATCCCACTCCACGCTGGGTTCGGTGAAGGGGAAGAAGTGGGGGCGGAAGCGAATCTTGACGGAAGAACCGAACATCTCCTTGGCGTAGTAGGAGAGAGTGCCCTTCAGGTCAGCCAGGGAGACCTTCTTGTCCACATAGAGACCTTCAATCTGGTGGAAGGACATGCCATGGGTGGCATCGGGAGTGTCACGGCGATAGCAACGGCCGGGGCAGACAATGCGGACAGGCGCGGGATGGGCCTGCATGGCACGAATCTGGACGGGAGAGGTCTGGGTACGCAAAATCATGGTATCGGGTGCCAGGAAATCGTGGTGTTCCAGATCAAAGTAGAAGGTATCGGTGACCGCGCGGGAGGGGTGGTCCTGGGGAGCGTTCAGGGCATCGAAGTTATGCCACACATCCTCCAGATCGGGACCATCGGCAACCACAAAGCCCATGCGACGGAAGATGGCGACGGCCTCCTCCATGACCTGGGTGATGGGATGCTGGTGCCCCAGATGGCGGCAACGGCCAGGCAGAGTCACATCCAGCGCGTTGAGTTCATCGGCCTTGGCATTCAGGCGATCCTGCGCCTCGGCAAACGCGGCATTGAGGCCATTCTTGACCAGATTGAGGGTCTTACCCACGGCGGGTTTCTGGTCGGCGGGGACCTTGCCCAACTCGCCCATCAGCGCAGGCAGGACGCCCTTGCGGCTGAGGTATTTCACGCGGAGTTCCTCCACGGCGGCGGCATTCGCGGCCTTGGAGAGCAGGTCCTGGGCTTCCGCCAGAACTGCCATCAACTTCTCTTCCAATTCAATCATTGTCTTGTCCTCTTGAAATTCTACGGTAGTGAAATCGGTTTCGGCTTATGCCTCGGGCACATTCTCCACCAGTTCCTTGTGCAGGGCCATCTGTGCCTTGTGGAAATTGTCGCGATGGACGATGAACTGCATATTGATCTGTCGGGGAGACTGGACCATGGCCAGGGTGTTGATGTGGGCGTCAGAAAGCGCCTTGGCGGCCCTGGAGAGGAAGCCTGGAATCTTCATATTCGTTCCGATGATGGAGACGATTGCCGCAGGGAAGGAATAGACATTGGCGCCAGGGAGGCGGCGTTTGATATCCTCGATGCAGCGTTCGATGGGGGCCTTCTTGCTGGGAACGAAGTGGGTGATGGTATTGGCGTTGGTGGTCTTGGTCACGTAGCTGATTCTGAAATCCACGAAGCTCTGGAGCAGCGTGTAATCGTAACCGGGCTTGGAGACCATCTCGGGGTCCACGACTTCGATGGCCACCACGTCGCTACGACCGCAGATCATCTCCACGCGAGGCGTGGGAGAAACGTAGTCGCAGCTGATGAGGGTGCCGGGATTCTCGGGATCGAAGGCGTTCTTGACGCGGATGGAGATACCGCACTGCTCCATGTCCTTGGATGCCTTGGAATGGATGGCTTCCATATCCAAGTCGGAGAGCTGGTCGGCGATATCGAAATTGGTATGGCCGATGATACGCACCTTGTCAGCGCCGATGACCTTGGGATCGCCAGTGCACAGGTGGTATTCCTTGTGGATGATACCCTCGTGGGCGCGAGTCAGAACCGCAATCTTGCTGAAGGTGATTTCGCTGTAGCCACGGTCGAAGCGGGTCATGATGCCTTCGTCGTATTTCACGTAGCCCGTGACGATGGGCAGCTCCTTGGCCAGGTCGATATCCTCGAAAGCAGTGGTGATGGCCTCATCGAAGGTAGGCAGGGAATCCACCTTCCACCCCGTCAGGTCCACAAACCGAGCATTGACGCCATTGCGCTGGAGGATCAACGCGGAGTTGAATGCGCTGTGGGCTTCGCCGACGGCGCTCAGGAGCTCGCGGGTCTGGGGCAGGAAGCTCTTGTGGTCGAAATGCCCGAAAGAGCGCAGGTTGGTCAGATCGTGGAGGCAGTCGCAGATGCCGTCAATGCGGCGATTCACGAATTCGTCCGCCGCGGTCTGGTCCAAACCGATGCTGACAAAGGAGCGGTTGTATTCCAGCATGCTCTGGCGGACGGCCTCCAGGGCCTGTTCCCAGGTGGGATCATCCACCGCAAAACGGCCGAAGACGCCAGGAGCGCCAGTCTTCTTGTCCTCCAACAGGAGGTTGGTGATGCCACCATACGCAGAGACAATGAAAATACGATTGTATAGTTCATCACCCTTCCGCTTGCCGATAATCACATTGCGCATGACTTCGCCAAAACGGGACATGGAGGTGCCGCCAATCTTTTCAACGGTATGTTTGTTTAGCATATTCTTCTCTTTATGGCAGGGATGGAACTACTTGCGGCACAAGCACCGCGGAGCACAAAATCGCAGAACTGCTTAATATAATTCCAAATTCGCGGACGCGTGAGGAAATTGCCCTCCAGGCATTCATTCGCTTTCGCTTCACATCCAGGAACGGCTGGCTTCCGCAGGGTTATAGTATCCGCAGTTCCTTTTTGCGTATCATCCCGCATATTTCAAACGCGCTATTCCCCAAGAGGGTAGGTAATAGATGGCTTCACGGACCCCTCCGGGGTCCAAAAAACTAAAAACCACCTACCCCGGGCTTTCGCCCGGGTCTGTGTTCACCGACCCCATTCGGGGTCGAAATACCAACCATCTTGGGGAACAGAGCGATTTCAAAAATTGGAGGCATTCGAATGATTACTCTTTTGACAGGCCGTGGTGGTCTTCCCGAAATTCACATCCAGAACAGCGCCGCACACTGCGAAATCAGCCTGATGGGTGCACACATTCTGAGCTTTGTTCCCGCAGGCCATCGGGACGTGATGTTCCTTTCCGAGAAATCCGAATATACCCAGACTGGCAAGGCCATCCGCGGTGGCGTGCCCGTCTGCTGGCCCTGGTTCGGTCCCGCCGACAAGACAAAGTATCCCAACGCCACCACCGCCCACGGCTTCATCCGCCAATTCCTGTGGGAAGTGGTCGCCTGGAAGGAACTCTCCGCTGACTGCACCGAGGTAGTCCTGGGCATTTCCGACTCCGCGGCCTCCCGTGCCATCTGGCCCTACGGCTTCCGCCTGGAGATGACAATCCGCGTGAGCGCGGCGCTGGAGATGTCCCTGAAGACCACGAATACCGGCGACACGGAATTCACCTACGCCCAGGCATTGCACACCTACTACGCGGTGGGCGATTGCGAAAAATTGAGCATCCAGGGCTTTGACGGCTGCGCATTCATCGACAAGGCACCCGCCAATCCCCCTGCGGCAAATCCCCAACCGGGCGATGTGATCATCAAGGAAGAGACCGACCGCGTCTATCTGAAGTGCCCCGGCAGCGCTTCCATCACGGATCCCGTCATGGGCCGGAAAATCCTCATCGAGAAGCAGGGCAGCGACACTGGCGTGGTGTGGAATCCCTGGATTGCCAAATCCCAGCGCATGCCGGATTTCGGCGACCAGGAATACCACAACATGGTCTGCGTGGAAAACTGCAATGTGGACTACGATTCCAAGACGCTGGCACCCGGCGCAAGCCACACCCTGGATGTGCGGATTTCCGTCGAAAGCCTCTAGGGCATCGCGTTGAGTATGGACATCGGCGCATTTCTCTCTAGTTGGAGCCAGGCCGCTGGCACCTGGGGCTATCTGGCCATCTTCGTCTTGATGGCCATCGAGAGCTCCTTCATACCCTTCCCCAGCGAAGTGGTGATGATACCAGCGGGATTCCTGGCGGCACGGGGAGAATTGACGCTGGGAAATCCCTGGGGGGACGTCATTCTTGCGGTCCTCCTGGGAGTCGCGGGGTCACTTCTGGGTGCTTACGCGAATTATTATCTCGCGAAGTGCCTGGGAGAGCCCTTCCTGCGGCGATACGGGCGATATTTTTTCATCAAGGAGCCCGTATTGGACCGCGCCCAGAGCATCTTTCGCCAATATGGCGCACCCACCACATTCGTATGCCGACTTCTGCCTGTCATCCGACAGCTGATTAGCCTCCCCGCAGGATTGGCAGGAATGCCCCTGGGCCCCTTCACCCTCTACACCACCCTGGGAGCGGGCATCTGGAGCGCAATCCTGGCGGGAGTGGGTTTCTTCCTGGGAAAGACGACCACGGACCTCACCTACGAGGAACTGGTTCCAAAAGGCAAGGAAATTATCTCAAACCACTACGGATGGATCCTCCTCGGACTGGCGATCTTCGTCGTGGCATATTGGGCACTCTCTAAGTGGGTGATGAAAGAAAAGAAAAATGCTTAATGCTTGATGCTGAATGCTTAATGTAGGATGGGGGGAGGTATCCCCCATACCCCCTCTTCTTCAATTACCGAAGATTATTGTAGAATCGCCTGGAGTCTGACGCCGATATCGTCAGTGGTGGCCATCCGTAGCAGGGGCACCTCACTGTCATTGCAGATTTCACGAATACGCTGTTGGTGTGCTTTGAAGCGCTGGAGGTATTCTTCCCGCACTTCCTGGGGATAGGTATCCAGGAAATGCTCCATATCCTCGGGATCCTGGAAACGCAGGGCATCCCGGAAAGGGAGATATTTTTCATCGGGATCCAGAATCTGAATGGCAATCACGCCCTTCCCTGCACTTTGCAGTCCACGGAGACGCCCCGCCAATTTCTCCTCCTCATCCAGGAAATCGGAAATCCAGATTGTCATTCCCCGCCGTGCCAGGAAATTCTCGGCGGCCTCCAATGCCTGGGTGGGATTCCCCGGCACATCACGTCTGGTAGGCTTGGCGCTATCCAGATTCTGACAGAATGCCTGGAAAGGCAACCGCACACCCGAGAACTCCGTCAGGCGGTCGTCGTATGCAAAAAGCGCCAATTCGTCTCCCTGACGACTTGCCAAATAGCCCAGGGCTGCCGCCACAATTGACGCATAGCGGAATTTCGTGCATACGGAGGCCACTCCGCGATACCCCATGGAGGGCGTGGCATCCAGGAGAATCGCCAGGCGGAAGGGCGTCTCGGGAGTCTGAAGCCGCACCGCCAATTCGTCAGTCCTGGCAAAGAGATGCCAATCCAACTGGCGGATATCATCTCCAGGAGCGTATTTCCGATATTGGTCGAATTCCAACCCCGCCCCAACGCGGTGGCTGCGATGCAGCCCCGTCATGGGAAGTCCTTCTACCACACGAGGCGCAAGCAATTCACAACGCCCTAGCTGGGATAAGATTTTCGGGGTGAGAATCATTTTTCAATGCTTAATGCGTAATGCTCAATGCGTAATGTTGGATGGGGAAAGAATTCCCCATACCCCTTCTATTTTTTAAACGATTTGTTCCCTAAGACGGCAGGTATTTCGACCCCGGACGGGGTCAATTACCTACCCTCTTGTGGCACAATGAGTTTAGGAATGCGGAATTACAGGCCCAGGAGGAATGCGCGTGCATCCTTGGCATCCAATTTTACGTAGAGTTCGTCGGGTTTGCAGAAATGCACCGTATCCTCGGGTAACTCGTCCAGGAATTTGGAAGGCGGATGGGGCATCATGATTTTGCCCTCGCGGCGCTTTTCGCCGTAGGTCAGAAGCAGTTCTTTCTGTGCGCGTGTGATGGCCACATAGAAGAGTCGTCGTTCCTCGGCCTCGTTGCCCTCCTCCATGGCGCGTGCGTGGGGAAACAAATCCCGCTCCATCCCCGCCACATAGACGATGGGGAATTCCAGGCCCTTCGCCGCATGGACGGTCATCAAAGTCACCGCATCCGTATTGCCCTTCTGGGAATCTTCGGCGCGGTCGTTGGTATCCAACAGGCTCATTTCCTCCAACAGCGCATCCAGAGTGCCATCGACGCCATTGCGTACGTCGTATTCCGCGATGGCGTTCAGCAATTCCAGCACGTTATCCCGTCGCATCAGGGCATTTTCACGTGGTTTGTACATTCTCCCCAGGCCCTCGAGATATCCCATGTCCTTGAAGAGCTTATCCACCTTGTCGTGGAGGTGGCCCTTCTCCTCGAAAGATGCACGGGACCGCCGCAGAATCCCCACGAAATCCGAAAGTGCGGAGGCGGCTTCGTTGGGGAGCAATGAAAGCACCGTAGGATCTGCCGCCAACTCCTGCATGGACTTATGGCGCTCATCCCGGAGCTTGTGCAGTCGTTCCAGGGTGGTATCGCCGATGCCACGGGGAGGGACATTCACAATGCGCAGGAAAGAGAGGTCGTCCCGTGGATTTGCCACGGCCGCCAAAAATGCCCCCGCATCCAGGATTTCCTTGGTCTGATAGAAGGACGTCCCGCCTACCAGGTGATAGGGAATGCGGGCTTTTCGGAAAGCGTCTTCCAGCACACGGCTCTGACGATTGGAACGGAACAACACCGCGAATTTCTTCCAATCCAGCCCGCGGTTCTGATGGCCCTCCTGGATATTCCGAACCAGGAAATCCGCCTCGGCATTCTCGTCCTCGCAGCGCACTGCCTTGATGATTTCGCCGGATTCCTTTGCGGACCAGAGATTCTTCACATGGCGTTCGGAGTTGTGGGCGATGACGCCATTGGCCGCCCGCAGAATCACGCCCGTAGAGCGGTAGTTCTGCTCCAGACGGATAATCCGCGCCTTGGGATAGAGACTGTCGAAATGGAGGATGTTCTCGATATCCGCACCGCGCCAGCCGTAGATGGACTGGTCGTCATCTCCGACCACCGCGATATTGCCCTCTTCCCCCGCCAGCATGGTCATGAGCTTCAGCTGGACGCCGTTGGTGTCCTGATACTCGTCAATCATGATGCGCTTATAGCGGTTCTTGTATTCCGCCAGGACTTCGGGAAAATCCTGCCAGAGTTTCACGGTCAGGGAGAGCAGGTCGTCGAAATCCAGCAAATCCATCTGCTTGAGACGCTGCTGATAGCGCGCGAAGACATCCGCCACCTGCTCGCATTTCGGATAGCCCTCTTCACGGACATCCTCGGGCCAGTGGCAGGCCGCCTTCGCCATGGAAATGCGGTTCCGCCAGAGTTTCGCGTCAAATCCGATGCCGACCTGCCCCAGTTCGTTCATGATTTCCACAATCAAACCCTGCTGGTAGCCCTCGCTGGCAATGGTGAACCGACGGCTGTACCCCAGACGGTGGATGTGCTTCCGCAATACCGCCGCGCAGAATGCGTGGAAGGTGCTGATGGTCATCTCCTTCGCTGCCTGAGGGCCTATGTAGGCACTTATGCGCTCACGCATCTCCTTCGCCGCTTTGTTGGTGAAAGTGACTGCCAAAATCGCACCAGGCGCAATGCCGTGCTGGACAAGATTCGCAATGCGGTGCACAATGACCGTGGTCTTGCCAGTGCCCGCCCCCGCCAAAAGCAATAGCGGCCCCTCCAGGCAATCCACAGCCTCCTGCTGCCGTTCATTCATCGTAGACATAGTTTCTTCTTTTTCTTTTCGCCCTAAAGGGCTCACACCAATCTTTCGCCCTAAAGGGCTCACACAGGACAGAAGGGCCTGCTACCTATCCTTGGTTCCCCAAGAGGACTCAGTCTTTGGTAATTGCCAGGAGAGCCTCTTTCAGGCGGGTATTGGCGGCTTCGTTCTCTTCCTCGGGAGAAATTGTCAGAGGCGCGCCCAGGACAATCTCCACACGGGTAAAGGGCCAGGGGATCTGCATCTTGTCCCAGCTCTTTAGTTGCCAGAAATGGCGTGCATTGACCACGGCGGGAACCAGCGGCACGCCCTTTCCCCGAGCCAGCACCACCGCGCCGGAATGGACTGTGTAGCGGGGGCCACGGGGGCCATCCACGGTGAGGATTGGGGAAAAGCCCTGCTCCAGGGATTGCTCCAATTCCAGAAGAGCCCGCGCGCCACCACGAGAGGAGGAACCACGGACGCTCTGCAACCCGAAGAGTCGCACCAAAGTCGAGATATACTCGCCGTCACGGGAAGCGCTGATCATCACGGAACAGTGCTCCAGGATTTTCCGTGGAGCCATGGGCACCACGAAGAGGATGCGGTTGTGCCAAATGGAAAAGACTACGGGAGTGGTATCCAGATGCTCAAAGACGCCACTGGGATCCACAATCCGCATCCGGAAGGTCCAGGAATAGATTTTCAAGAACACAGCCAGGATATACGCCAGCCATTTTGGCATGTGGCGCTTGTTCTTGAAAGTGAATATCTTCCTTCCCATGGACACACAGACTCCCGACAGGAGCTACTCCCCGTAGAGAATGGCACCGCAGTTATCGCAGGTCAGACGTGCACCCTTTCGGACATCGAGGCATTTCTGGGGAGGGAGTTGGCGATGGCAGCGCCCGCAGGCGTCGTTATCCACCGTCACAAACCATGGCACCATGGGATTCGCCGTACGACTGCCGCGGAGTTGCTCGTATTGCGCCAGAAGCGCGGGCTCCACCGCAGCAGCGGCGGTCTTGCGCTCCCCCTGGGCTTTCGCCAACTCGTCACGCATTGCGGTATCCTGCTCTCTCAAAACGGCCAGCTGACGATTGCCCTCGGCTTTCGCCTGTTCCAACTTTGCCTTGGCGGGAGGGAGAGTCTTCTGGGCGGCCTCGGCTTCGTCAATCGCAACAATCTGCGCCTCTTCATTGGCGTGGATATCCACGTCATACTGTTCCAGACGCGCCATGGCATCCCGATACTCGTCATTTTTCTTGATAAGCGCGGTCTTCTTCTGGAAATCCTGCTTGTCTGCCACCAGCTTGGCGCCCGCGGCCTCCAGAGCCTTGCTCTTGGAAACAGCGGCATTCACCGACGCCTCTACCGCCTTGTAGCTCTGGACTTCCAAGGCATACGACGATTGGATCTCCTTGGCACGCACAGGGAGCGCGGTTAATTTCGCAGTCAATTCAGCACACTGCAAATCCAGCTTCTGAACCGCCAGTAATTTTTCTGCCCATTCTTGCATTCGTGGGTACTCCCTGTGTTGAAAACTCAAAATTCGCTAAAGCGCCTGGTCGATGGCCTGGAGGATGCGGTCATTGACATCCAGCACCCAGGTATCGGAGTGTGGGTAATCGGTCATCTTCAAGGGCTTGTCCAGACCCTGCGTAATGACCTTCAGCACCTCATCCCGTCCCACCAACTTTTCCAGCAACTGGCATGCGCGGTAGTCCTGCATGGCCTCGGAGAAGACTTCGTAATGGATGGAGTCCACCGGGGCGTCATTGTTGCCGGGATAGACGTGGAAGGCATCGCCGCCCAGGAAGCCATATCCCGCGGTGGTATTCTGCCAGGGATTCAGATTCCAGTTCACGGAGAACTGCGAGAACCAGAAGTTGTGTCCCCAATGCAGGAAGCCCTCCATGCCCAGGGCATACAGCAACACACCCAAAGCGCGGTTGCGCCAACTGGGCAGACCGAAGTTACGATTCGGAACGCCACGCTGCCAATTGCCACAATAGTAGCACCAACGCGCCTTCAGAGGCAAATCAGTGAAATTCTCCAACTCGGGAGTGGAGGGAATGGGACGGTATGTGACGCCCTCCTTCACAAAACGCGTGCTGCTCATGGCATCAAAGACGGGGAATTCGTTCTCGGGCAGGTGCTTCTTCAGAAGCTCCAGGCTGGCGCGGTAACGCTCGATGGAGTCGTCGCCTGGCTCGTCAGAGTTATGGAAGAAGCACTTCCCGGAGAGATCCTGTCCACGGAGGAACTCCGCCAGTTTCGGCAAGAGCTGATTCAGGAAATCCCGATATGAATCAGAAGTGGCAGGCACATCCCAGCCAAAGCGCCGTTCGCCATTGACCAGAATTTTCGGAGTGGCCTTGGCGCCCCACTGGGTGAAGGCGTGGCACATCTCGAAACGCTCAATACCGCATTCCCGTGCGGTGGCAATCCACTTGGCCAGCAGGGAGAAATCGAAGGCATACACGCCATCTTTCTCGGTGATCTTCAGGAGCTGGCAGGTGGGGCGTTCGTGGCCGATGGCGGTATCCAAGGGGGGCGTCCATAGAGGCGTATAGAGGACGCTGATGCCGTGGGCAACCATGTCCTTCAGGTAGTTCCTGAGGATATTCCAGAAGCGCTCGTCCTCAAAGCCGCAGTGATACCAATTCTGGAGGCAGTCCGTGTGGAACCAGGAGCAGCACCAGAGCGTCTGCTTCGGCAATTCCGCAGGGATGATCTCCAATTGCACGGAGACCTCTTCGGGAGGAATGGGCAACAGCGGCCAGGCAATCTTCACTTCCTCTTCTGCCGTCGCCAGCACAATGCGCAGGGGGAAACGACCGCTGGGGCACTCACGAGGGATGTCCACGGAGACCCAGATGCTCACCCACTTGCGATCGGGGAGAGTCACGACTTTGTTGGGATAGAGCGGCAGCAGTGGATCGGGATAGACGCCAGGCTTGGAAGAGACCACCAGGTCATCTAGGGGCTCCGCGGGGCGTTCGCTATAGACCACGCCAATCTGACGCATGGTCACGTAGTCCTTGAAGAGAGAATCCACATGGCAGGTGATAAAGGACCGAACGGGTGATTTCACCGCAATCTGGAAATTCAGTCGCTGCCCCTGCAAGACACGGAATGTGCGTTCGCGACGGGGCGTGGCCGTCAATTCATCTGCCTGAAATACCTTCTGCAAGTCATCCAGAAGGCGAACTTCATACCTAAAATTCTCTTCCATAACAAGCGATTCCTATTTTTTCAAATCTTCAACTTACTCGAAACTCTGGGTTTCCTGGTTGTCGGAGGTGCCTTCAACAGCCAGCTTGCCGCGCTTTTCCAACTTCTCGTAGAAGCTCTCGGCACGATCGGCGATGTTGGCGAAATGGTGAGCGATCTTCCGGAATTCCTCCAGGAGTTCCAGATAGATAATGCCAACCGCAGGCACACAGAGCCCCTGCTTGATGCGATTCAGGTGCTCTTGCTCACTGTCAGTCAAAGCCTTCACCATCTCACGACGAATCTCCTTGGCTCTGGATACATTCTCGGGAGTATTCTTCTCCAACGTCAAAATCGTGGCATCCGCCAAATTTCGGAGCTGTTCGTGGAGACCATCCAATTCCGCGGTGGCCTGGGGACTGAACCGGCGGTCTTCTGACGCAAGTTGTTCCAGGGTACGCTGGATCACCGCAGTGTGGTCACCGATACGCTCCGCGTCGTTGGTGCAGTGCAACAGCAACGGAATCTGACTGGCTTCGTCGGGACGCAGTTCGCCGCGGGTCATCAATTCAGCCAGGTAATTCGCAATTTCCTGTTGGCGCTGGTCCACGTCTTCCTCGCGCTTCTCCAACTGACGGACCATGCGCTGATTCGACTCGTCATTGTGGTTATAGATATTGATGGCGCAATCCACCATCCGCCAGGCTTTCTGCAGCATCTTGCGCAACGCGGCGGTAGTCTGAGCCAAAGCGATGGAAGGGGATGCCAACAGCAATGGATCCAGGCGCTGGAATTTGATTTCCTTCCGGTCCACGGGGATGATGCGTTCGCAAAGCCGCGCCAGTTGTGGAATGAATGGCAGGAAGACAATCGTGGAGAAGATATTGAAAATCGTATGGGCATTCGCAATCATACGGGGCGTTTCGGCGCCAGGGGAGCACCAGCGGATCACCGCAAAGAAGAGCGGCTCGGTGCCGATGCGCACCCAGAAGAAAATCGCAATCAGCACCACGCCAATTGCCTGGGTCAGCGTATGTGCCAACGCCGCCTGCTTGGCGACGCGGTTGGCGCTGAATGCGGCGATCTGCGCGGTGATGGTGGTACCGATATTGGAACCCAACGCCAACGCCACAGAGGTATACAAGTCAACCAGCTGACTGCTGGCCAGGACGATGATAATACCCGTACAGGCAGAGCTGCTCTGAATCACCACAGTGACAATCATACCCAGGGCAATGGCACCCAGCACTGCCGCGGGCGGCATGAAGCCATTTTCGTCTGGGGCGCACTTGAAGAACTGGAAGGCATCCTGGATGAATTGCAGATTGGGCAATTCCGCTTTCATCAACTCCATACCCAGGAAGAGGAAACCGAAGCCCATGACCACCATCCCCCAATGGGAGACCAGGCGGGATTTCATCAGACTCATCAAAACACCGATGATAATCGCGGGGAAAACCACCGCGCCAATATTGAAGGCCACCAACTGGCCCGTCACCGTGGTACCAATATGCGCACCACAAATAATTCCAATCGCCTGTTCTAGATTCAACAACCCCGCGTTCACAAAACCAACCACCATCACCGTAGTGGCCGCAGAGGACTGAATCACCGCAGTCACACCAACACCCGTCAATACCGCCACAAATCGATTCTTGGCAAACAGGCGCAGAATGGACCGCATCTTCGAACCAGCCACTTTCTGCAAGCCGTCACTCATCAGCGTCATGCCGTAGATGAAAATTGCGACACCGCCCAGGACGGCCAGGATGGATTGAATCATGGGATCTCCTCTAACAGGGGTTCTTCTCTCTTCTTTTTCTTCTCTTTCGTACCGTAAAATAATATAATACGGATACGATTTCCCCCCATGCCAACACCCCGACTCTATACAAAAAAAACGCCCGAGGGACGGACCCACGAGCGGTTTCTGAAATTAGAGGTGATGCCGAATTGATAAGCTCTGCGTGTATTGTAAGATAAGGCTATAAGAAGCCCCGAATGCAAGTTTTGTCCAGAGTGCCATTTTCGGCGTCACCAGGGATAAAGTAGCCCCTTCTTGACGCATTGCAACCACTTTTTTGGAAAACCTCCCAAAAATTCCGAATTAAAAAAGAGGGGGTAAGGGGGACACCTCCCCCTTCCTTATAAATAATTAAGCATTAAGCATTAAGCATTAAGCATTGATTTACAGGTCTTCCGGCACTTCCCATCCCTTAGAGAGAGTCCAGGTCAACTTTGCCACGGGGGTCTTTGCCTTGAGGTCGTTGATGAATTCCTCGTAGAAGAGTTTCTGGAGACCGAGTTGCTGCATGGTAATCCACATCAGGCTGTCAGGCATATTCTCCTCAATTACCTTCAATTCTTCCAGGAGGACCGGGATTGCCGCGGTCAAAAGCTTCTGGGCAGCGGCACTACCGCCAGACTTCTTGGACAGAGCCTCCTTGACTTTCAGCAGGGTCACAAAGAACTCCGCCTGGATACGAATGCGCTGTGCGCTGGCGAGGATACTCTGCAGGGAAATACGATGGAGGTCATCCCAGCGTTCCTCGCCCATGAGGCCCGCCGTCATCTCCACCAATGCCACCGCCTCATCCGCCATTTTCTGGACTTGCGCGGTAGTGACTTTCTTCGCCGCAAGCGCATCCAGGGCATCCGCAGGATAGGCCTTCAGGAAATCCTTCTTGGCACCGGGACGAATTCCCAGATAGTTCCAGGTCAGCAGAAGCTGATGGACGGAGTCGTTGGAGAGAGCGGCCAGGCGGTCCAGGACTTCCAGATAACGGTCTGCCACCCCGCCCCACTTGAGTTCCGCCCAGCGTTTGCGCAACGCATCGATGGTATCTTCCTTCCAATCAGGAGTCTCCCAGCAACGCACACCCAAGAGGGCCAGCTGTTCCAGATACGCGGGATCATACTGTCCGCGGGCAATCACGCCATCGGACTTCTCCTTCAAGGCCCGCGCCACCACGGCATCCACATTCTCCAGGTTTCGGGAGAAGGCGCCGTAATTACCGCGGTTCGCCAGGGGTGTCTGCCAGGCAGTCACATTCTTGAATTTCGGATCGTTGCTCTTCCAGACCTTGCTCTTGGTCTCATTGCCCAGGTCCTCCCAATCCAAGATGATCTTGGAAGCGAAATCCTTGTCTTTCAACAACGCCTCCAAATCGGCGCCCAGGAGCTTTTCACCCTGGAGCAATTCGTCGGTATAGAAAACCACCTTCTCCACCCCCTTGGAGGTGAGGAAATCCACAATCCAGCGCAGGAATTGTGCGAAGAGTTTGCTATGGGAGGCCTTCTTGCACTTGGAGCACTTGCACCAAACCGATTCGGGCAGAGCATCCGCGGCATGGGGATAGATATCCGAGAGGTCATCGAAGCCCAGGTGGAAATACTCCACGCCATCCTCGTAGTAGCGCTCCAGGAAACTGCCGATGAATTCTTCCAGCGCCTTCTTGGCGGCAGGGGAAGAGAGGCAGAGACCATATCCCGTGGGCTTGCCCTTCTCATCGCAGGCAGAGAGTGCGGGAATCAACCGAGGCAACAGCGTGGAATGTCCCATGAGATTCATGACGGGGAAAATCTTCACGCCACGTTCGCGGCCATATACCTGCACTTCCTCAAAATTGTCGTTCTCCACCAGGCTAGGAGAGTCATCCCGGTCATACCAGCGGTCGTACTTGACATTGTAATAACGGAAGCGACTCTTGGAAGCGGGTTCGTTGGGGCCCGGCTCCAAATGGATATTGGTCAGCAGGAACTCCGAAGAACGGTCGGACTGGGAGGTACGGATGCTGGAGCAGCAGTCATAGATGCTGATACCGCAGAGATTCAAGTGCATCGCACTCATGCTGTCCAATGCCTGGAACCAATCGAGGGATGCCATGCGCTCGGTGCCCCAGTTGGCGTCAAGAATCAAACCACGGTTAGGAACCACGGGCCAATCATGAATCACCATGTTGGGGACTGCACGACCATTGAACATCATGCCAAAGAGAATCGCCAGCGTCTGGGCAGCCCAGACCATGCCATCCTGGTAAGGTGTACGGATAAATACCTCGCTATCCTTCACCTCCAATTCATAAAAATCATGCTGGAGCGCCGCAGGGACCTTGCTCAAATCAAAGGCCTCAGGACCCAATACTTGCGCATCTACCACATACTTTTTCTTGTTGGCTACGACACGCACACCCGCCAGCATCAAAATCGACCGCAGAGCCTTCCGCTGCACGGGAAGGACGTTGCTGGTCGATAGACGCACATCCATCGCGAGTTCGCTAATCCCCTCGCCAAGGATGACTTCTTTAGGCTGGGGGAAGAGTTCGGCAATCTCAAAACGGCGGTTCGTGGCCATCGATCGTATCTCCAAAAGTCAAGGCGAAAAAGGGTGTTGCGCGCCCAAGGCAAAAGGCACAGCAACAATTCAGGCGGAAGAATCCCGCATGAAAACAAAAGCACGTGTCATAATATAACACAATTTTCATAATTTGTCATAAATTGCTCATACCGAAGCCTACACAATACTATGAGAAATTATGAAAATTTCCCAATTATCGACTCGGCCAGGTTTGTGCGTATGCCAGAGCGGCATTTGCGAAGCGGTGGTCGTTGCTTTTTTCTTCCCCTAGCCAATCTGGGCGGAGGAAGGCGAAATCCTGGGCAGGGATTTCCAGTTCTGCGGTATAGTGTCCCTCGAAGGGGCCGTGATATTCGTCGATTTCCCAGACCAGTCCTTCCGCGGAGGGCACGAAATAGCGCGTCTTGGCGATGGTGCGGTCTTTGCAGAAGAGCGCCAGGAGTTCCTTTGCTTCCTCCACGGGTATTGGGTATTCGAATTCTTTTCGGGCGATGCCTTCTGCCTTCCCCTTGATATTCAGGTTGGCGGAGTCGCCGATGATACGGACGCGTAGGGATCCAGAAGAAGCCAGGTCAAAATATCCCTGGAGTATTTCGGTGCTGGAAGTAGCGTCCTTTCTCCAGGCATCATTCTTCACTAGGAACTTCCGCTCAATCTCGATCATTTTTTCTTTCCTGTACAGGCAAAAGCATTATATTTAGAAAACCGACTTTTCATGTACTGTAATACAGTTCTTTATGACTTCATCCAAGCACATACTGGTTACTGGCGGCGCGGGCTTCCTGGGCTCACACTTGACGGAGTTGCTCCTGGAAGAAGGGCACCGCGTCACCGTGGTCGACAACCTCTACACGGGGCGATTGGAAAATCTCGCGTCCCTGCAGGAACGTTACGGCGAACGGTTGGACTTCCGAAAGGAGGACATCCGCAGACTGGAATTTGACCAGGAGGTCCAGGAAATCTACAACCTGGCCTGCCCCGCTTCGCCACCCGCCTACCAGAAAACTCCCATCGATACCACGGAGACCTGCGTCATCGGCGCCCTGAATGTGCTGGCGCTGGCGAAGAAATACAACGCAAAGGTGATGCAGGCCTCCACCTCGGAAGTCTATGGCGATGCCCAAGTCCACCCGCAACCCGAGGGCTACTGGGGCAATGTCAATCCCCACGGCATCCGTTCCTGCTACGACGAAGGGAAGCGCTGTGCGGAGAGTCTCTTCTTCGACCATAACCGTCTCTATGGCACACGCATCAAAGTGGTGCGTATCTTCAATTCCTACGGTCCAAACATGGATCCAAAGGACGGGCGCGTGGTCTCGAATTTCATCATGCAGGCGCTGCGCGGAGAACCCCTCACCATCTACGGCGAGGGCACCCAGACGCGTTCCTTCTGCTACTGCAAAGACACCGTCCGGGGCTTCCGGGCACTGATGGACACCGAGGACGAATTCCTGGGGCCCGTCAACGTGGGCAATCCTGGAGAATTCACCATCCGTGAATTGGCGGAGAAGGTGCTGGCTTTGACGGGCAGCAAGAGCACGCTGGTCAAGCGGCCATTGCCTGCCGACGACCCCAAAGTGCGTCGTCCCGACATCACCCTGGCCAAGGAGAAACTCCACTGGGCGCCTCAAATTTCCCTGTCGGAGGGCCTCCCGCCCACCATTGAATACTTTAGCAAGCTCGTTTAGTTCACAAAAACTGCAAAAAAATGGAAAAATTAGCCGCACAACTTTACACTGTCCGTGAATTCACCAAGACTGTCAAGGACTTCGCCAAGACCTGCAAGCGCATCAAGGCCATGGGCTACGAGGGCGTCCAGCTCTCTGCCATTGGGCCGATTCCCGCGAAGGAAGTGAAGAAGGTATTGGATGGCGAGGGTCTGGCCTGCGTCTGCACCCATACCAGCTTTGACCGCATTGAGAAAGAGACCCAGGCGGTGATTGATGAGCACCTGCTGTGGAACTGCACCCGTCCCGCCATCGGCGGTTTCTTCCCTGGCGAAGCGGGTCTGAAACTGAAGACCTGGAAGGACTTCGTCACCCGTTTCAACAAAGCCTGCAAGCTCTTTGGTGAGAGTGGGCTGACTCTGGGCTACCACAACCACTACCATGAATTCATTCGCCTGCCCGATGGCCTGACCTGCTACGAGCACTTGATGCGGGAACTGGATCCCTTCAAGGCGTGGTTCGAAATCGATACCTACTGGGTCGCAGCCAGCGGTAAGGCACCCGCCACACTGCTGCGGAAACTGGCCCACCGAGTGCCCTGCATCCACCTGAAGGACGGCAAGATGGCCAACCGCAAGGAAGGCTGGGGACCCGATCTGAAAATCACCGAAGTGGGTGACGGCAATCTGGATTGGCCCGAAATCATCGAAGCCGCAAAGTACGCAGGCGTCCAGTGGTATATCGTGGAACGGGATGAAGGCGAGATGGAGCCCTTCGCCAGCCTGGAGCGCTCTTTCCACAACCTCCGGGACAAGATGGGGCTCTAAGCCATGAAAATCCTCTTCATCGGCGCAGGAAAAATGGCCACCGCCATCGCAGGCGGCATGACCTCGAAGGCACTCTTCCCCGGAGACGAAATCGCCGCATGCGATCCCGTTCCTGAGGCACGTGCCGCATTCACCGCCGCCACAGGCGTACCCGCATTCCCCACTCCCACGGCGGAGTTGGTGGGCTCCGCGGATGTGCTGATTCTGGCAGTGAAGCCACAAATCGCCCCCGCGGCCTTCGCCGCCCTGCCCCCACGGAAGCCCGATTGCCTCGTGCTCTCCATTTGTGCAGGCATCTCCCTGAACAAATTGGCGGGGTGGTTCGGAAAAGATACCCGCATGGTCCGCGTCATGCCGAATACACCGCTGATGGTAGGCCAGGGCGCCAGCTGCTACGCACTCTCCAAGGCGGACGATACCGCAGCAGACGCCTTCGCCTCGCGGCTCCTGGGGGCATTGGGCAAGACCTGGCGTGTTCCCGAGGAATCCCTGGATGCGGTCACCGCGCTGTCGGGCTCTGGTCCCGCGTATTTCTTTGCCTTCATCGAGGCACTGACCAAGGGCGGCGAGGCGCTGGGATTGCCAGGGGAACTCTCCCAGGCACTGGCTGTCCAAACCATGGCTGGTGCCACGGCGATGCTCCAACAAGGCAAAGGCACCCCCGAGGAACTCCGCATCGCGGTAACCTCCAAAGGCGGCACCACCGCCGCGGCACTGGATGTCATGAAAGCACACGACTTCAATGGCATGGTCCAGGAACTCATGGAAGCCGCCGCACGACGCTCCAAAGAACTGGGAAACGCAAATTAATGCGTAATGCTTGATGCTTAATGCTTAATGAAGGATGGGAAATGAATTCCCAGCCCTCGTCAATTTGGTTCAGCGAAGAGCATCGCATCTCTCACAAAGTCGAATCAACCACCTACCCACACGTTTTTTTATGAGCATCTTGGTAACAGGCGGAGCTGGATTCATCGGCTCACATCTCTGCAGGGCACTCCTGGCACAGGGCGAGAAAGTCGTCGTGCTCGATGACCTCTCCACAGGCAACCTGGGCAATCTGGAAGGCCTGGAGGATGGTAAGAATCTACAGGTTTTCGTGGGTTCTGTCAATGACGTGCGCCTAGTGGACGAGCTGGTGTCAAGGGCGGATTTCGTCTATCACCTGGCCAGTGCAGTGGGCGTGCGGTTGATTATTGACCAACCAGTCCGCACCATCGAGAGCATCGTGGGTGGCACCACCGTGGTCCTGGATGCATGCAACCGCTATCGGAAGCCCTTCCTGCTGACCAGCACCTCCGAGGTCTATGGCAAAGGTTCCAAGGTGCCCTTCAGCGAAAATGACGACACGGTCATGGGCCCCACCAGCACACGCCGCTGGAGCTACGCCTGCGCAAAGGCGCTGGACGAGTTCCTGGCGCTGGCCTACTGGGTGGAGACCCGCCTGCCCGTCACTGTGGTGCGACTCTTCAACACCGTGGGTCCCCGCCAGACGGGACAATACGGCATGGTGATTCCCAATCTCGTGACTCAGGCGCTCCAGGGAAAACCCATCACCGTATTCGGAGACGGCACACAATCCCGCTGCTTCACCCATGTGGCCGATATCGTCGGCGCGCTCATGAAACTGCGTGACTGCGAAGCCGCCCGTGGACAGGTCATCAATCTGGGAAATGACCAGGAAATTACCATCCTGGATCTGGCAAAGCGCATCCAGGAACTGACCAAGACCAACGCCCCCATCGAAATCATCCCCTACGACAAGGCATACGGCCCCGGCTTCGAAGATATGCACCGAAGAGTCCCCGATATCTCCAAGGCAGGAAACATCATCGGCTACCGCCCCACACGGGGACTGGATTTGATTCTGGAAGACGTCATCGCGGAAAAACGCCACCGTCTAGGACTGTAAATGCTTCGACTCTATCGTCTCCAAGTCATTCCCGGCATCGCCTACGAGGTCATCGGTGATGAGGCACTGGGACTAGCGGAGGGTGATACCATCCTCGTCCAATGTGACCGTTATGCGGAAATTGGCCGTGTGCAGTGCGTCTGTTCCCTGGGGCCTTTTGCGAATGCCACGGAATTGGAGCGCAAGCGCGCCGAGCGCCCCATGCGTCGCATGGAAGGCGAGCACTATCCTCGGGTCATGCGGAAGGCCACCCCCGAGGACCTGGCTGTCGCCCAGGAAAATGACAAGGTCATCCAGAAGTCCTTCCGTCAAGTCCGTGAGCGCATTGACGCATATCAGCTGGACATGCGCTTGACGCAACTGCACTACGTCTTCGACCGAAAAGTCCTCCTGTGCCTCTTTGCCGCGGAAGGCCGCGTGGATTTCCGGGAGCTCATCCGTGACCTGGGCGCACTCTTCCACTGCCGCATCGAAATGCGCCAAATCGGCGTGCGAGACGAAGCGGCGCTACTGGGGGGCCTGGGCACCTGCGGACGTCCGCTGTGCTGCTGCACCTTCCTGACACGCCTGGGAAACATCAATGCCGAGGCCCTCAAGCAACAGGGTATCACGGGAAATACCCAGATTCACGCGGGGGCCTGCGGGCGTCTAAAATGCTGCCTGCAATTCGAGTGGGACAAGGAGGAGAACCGATGAGAAAATCCGCCGAAACCACCCTACGGATTCTCTGGTGCATCCTGATATTCGCCCTGCCCTTCCGATGGAATTTCGCGGTGGCCTCCATGGAACAGCCCTTCCTCCCGGAAAGCACCTGGGAGTGGGTTTTCACAAATCTGCAACCGCATTTCTCCCTGTCCCTTATTGCGGGAGTGCTTTTTCTGCTGACTCTGGCACTCTATCCCACTGCCCCCAAAAAACACGCCTCCCTCTGGGTGCCACTGCTGACATTCAGTCCACTGCTATTTGGCTTGGCGGGATTGGTCCATACTACCGAATGCACATACGCCCAAAATTGGTATTACCACTTCTACACCATCGCATGCACCGCAACGGGACTCTGGTGGACAAGCCGACATGACGAAAAACTCCTCCCCTGGGCGTTCCACGCCATCGCCATCGGCGCACTGATTTCCGCCATCGAGGGCTGGACACAGCATTTCGGAGGACTCCAGCGGGAATTCGAAGAGCAACTGGCCTTCATGAAGGAAACCGGCCAGCAACTATCGGAACAGATGATTGCAAAATTTCAGCAGACACGCGCACGGGGATGCTATGGCGACCCCAATGCCTACGCCGCACAACTGCTGGTCTCCTGTCCATTCCTAATCCTGGACGCGCTACGGCTGGCCAAGCGCTGCAACACCCCGAAAACCGCCGCATGGCTCCTGGGTGGTGCAACCGCGATTCTCGCCGCAGGCGCACTGATTTTCAGCGGTTCCCGTGGCGCAGTGCTGGGTGCCATGGCGGGACTCTTCCTGGCTATGGTCTTCCAATACGGCAGACGACTCTCCAAGACCTGGAAATGCGCGCTGATTGCGGCCTGCGTCCTGGGCGCCATCGGGATGGTGCTGATGCTGAATAAGTTCTCCCAACGCAAGATGGAGACCGTCACCATCCGCATGGAATACTACACCACCGCCTGCAAAATCTACCAGCAATATCCCATCTTCGGCGCGGGATTGGGTGAATTCTTCCCCTGGCACCTGCGTTTGCGTCCTTGGGAAGGTGACGAAGCCCGCGACCCCCACTCGCTCTTCTTCGCACAACTCTCCCAATGCGGCATCCCTGGCGCGTTGGATGCCTTCCTTCGACTCGTAGCGCCATTACTGCTGGCACTGGGGCTCTTCCGAAAATCCCGTGTCAAAGCCCCTCTGCAGGCCGCCACTATCCTAGGTGCCTGGTGCGCTTGGAATGCCCACGCGCTCACCCAATTCAACGACCAGATTGTCTCCACCGCCACCATGGTGGGCTTCCTGGGGCTCTTTTTCTTCGAAAATGAAGCCGAGCAAACCGCCCCTGCGTCAACACGCAATTACACGCCAGTCATTCTCGCGGTCCTGCTTGCGCTGGGGTGCTTCTGGGAGCTGCATACCATCCCTGCTGTGAATGCCCTCCAGACCGCAGACACCGCGCGCACCGACCGCTACGCATCCTACAGCACGAAGAAATCACTCCTTCAGGAGGCATGCCGACGCAATTCACAAAATCCCTACGCGCCGAGAATGCTCCTGGACATCGCACTCTCACACGATGACCGCGCCACTGCCGAAGAGGCCTACACGCTCCTCCTCAAAGTCGCCCCGCACCGCAGTTCCACCTACCTGCGACACTGGCGGCTGGATTTCGGGAATCCCGAGGCAGAACAGAAGGCGCTGGCGGATTTATCCGCCTGGAATCCCACCGACATGACTTGGTGGCTCCTCAAGGCATTGGATGAGCGTTGTCCGAACCTGCCCTCCGTCGTCCGAAAGCGCCTGGCATCCTATCCCCTGGAGAAGCACGAAGTCACCGACCAGGAAATCCACATCGGCATCGCTCTCAATAACACCTTCTTCGCCCTGCAGGACGAAGCATATCTAGCGCCTCTCCTCAAAGAGGGCTACCCCGAAACACTCTCTCACCGAAACATCGTTTTTGGAATTGACAAATGAACAACGGTCTCGCCATCATTCTCTCTGGTCCTAGCGGCGCAGGAAAGTCCACACTGGTCCACAAAGTCAATCAGTGGATGCCCGGCATTCTCTTCTCCATCTCCTGCACCACCCGCGCACCCCGTCCCGGCGAACAGGATGGCGTGGACTACCATTTCACCACCATCGAGGACTTCGAGAAAGGCAAGGACCGGGGGGATTTCCTGGAATACGCTTTCGTCCACGGGAATTACTACGGCACACCGAAGGCACCCATGCTCTCCGCCATCCAGAATGACCAAATCATCCTGCTGGACATCGATGTGCAAGGCGCACGCCAAATCCGCGAATGCCTGAAGGGCACCGACCTGGAGAAATCCGTGGAATACGTCTTCGTGGCACCGCCGTCCCTGGAAGTCCTGGAAAAGCGCCTACGTAACCGCGGCACCGAGACCGAAGAGGCCATCCTGAAACGCCTAAAAAACGCACGTGGCGAAATGGATGCCTGGCAGGAATACCAGTATCTCGTGGTCAATGATGACGCGGAAACCGCCGCACGTAAGCTGGAAGCAATCCTCCGCGCCGCACTCTGCAAAACACACCGCTCCTCCTGGCCACAATAACAATGCTTAATGCTTGATGCTTAATGCTTAATCTCGGAGGGGGAGGTTTCCCCCTTGCCCCCTCTTCTTTAATCCGTAATGCGGAAATGCAGAATCTTTTTCAATTACGAAATTAGAAATTCTATTCATTTCCTAATTGGTCGCTTCCCTTGTATCTCTTGTGATTCCGAATTCCGAATTGAGATGATTGATCTTCACTCTCATATATTACCTGGGCTTGATGACGGTTCTCCTGACCTTGTCATGTCCCTGTCGATGGCTCGTCAGGCGGTGGAAGACGGCATTAGCACCGTGGTTGTCACGCCCCATTTCCGTCCGCCAGTGGACTATGGCCAGCAGTTGTCAGCGCGTGAGCAAGCGCTGGAGGCTCTGCGTGCCGACTTGAAGCAGGAGGGGATTGCCTTGGAACTCCTTCCTGGCGCGGAATGTACCTCCAATGGTCATCTTTTCACCCAGGAGCTTCCCCAGATGCCTGGTCTGCTGATGCCCACTGCTCCTGGCATCCCCAAGACTGCACTGGTGGAACTGCCGCTGAAAATGTCCATTGAGCATGCGGAAGACCTGCTTTTCCAGGCGCAATTGGCAGATTACCGACTGATTCTGGCGCATCCGGAACGCTATCCCCACTTCACGGGAGCAATAGACATGCTGAAAGGAATGCTATCCCGGGGCATCTACCTTCAATTCAATACCCAGGCGCTACGGAAGGGCTTCTTCCATCGACATATCACGCGCCCCGTCCTGGAACTCATGAAAACCGCCCCAGACCAGGTATTGCTGGCTAGCGACGCCCATGACGACTCATACCGCCCCATGAAATTATCCCCCGCCAGAGAAACCGTCGAGGATGCCCTAGGAGCCACCTTCTGGCAACACCTCACCCACGAAAACCCAGCGAAACTCCTGGGCCTCCCCTGAGCCCACTCCCTCGCGCTAAATTCCCTCGCGCTAAAGCGCTCGCACGGAACAGAAGGGTCTTCCAGCTATCCTGGATTTCGGATAGGTGGAGCCCCTTCCCTCCCCTCGAAACCTCGGATAGGTGGAACCCCTTCTGTCCTGTGTGAGCCCTTTAGGGCGAAAAGAAGCCCTTTAGGGCGAAAAGAAGCCCTTTAGGGCGAATAAACCTTCACCAGCCGCAGGCACCTCGGCGAGACGGGCGTGTTGGCATCTTGCATAACTTCTAGGACCACCGATGACACCTGGTCAGTGGGCGTTACCCTGATAGCGGCCAGAGTCAGCACATTCGGAATCTCCGCATGGAAGGTAAGAATATCCCCTGTTTTCCAAAGCAGACTGCCCTGACTGTCGGCCCCTTTCAGCTTTATTGTGGCGAAAACTCCGTCGGAAGTAGTAAGGCGTACCATGGGCTCGATGGGCTTTTTGATGCCATTCTGGACACGCAGTGTCACCGTAACTTCCAGTGTCTCGTAGGCATCCTTGAAAGCCGTTGGCTTCGTCTCAAAGGAAATCACCTGTGCATAACTCTGCATGAAGGCCAGTACGTCAGAAGGCGGTTCTTCCTGAGGAATCCCCCCCATATCCAGGAGATGGACATTCAGCCAGGCCAGCTTATTGAAGGCAATGCCAGGTTGCTGTGCAGCCATCTCCGAATTCTTTTGATAGAGCTCCTTGAGTTCCTGGACGCGCTCGTGCTCCCCCGCCAGAAGCGCACGGAGCGCCTCAAATTGGAAGCCCTTCGCCTCAAGAATATCCGGTTTGTATGTGCCCAGCATCTCCAATGCCTGGTTACGTTCCTCGGCAGTCGGAGGATATGGCTGGTTGGGATATACCAGCGGCATCAGGACTTCCACCAAAGCATCCATCCGACCGCTTCCCTTCAGATGCTGCGCCACCTGCAGACGATGCCTAGGCAACGGTCCCGCAGGACAATCCTCGAATTGCTGCAACAGGGTCATGTAACGCCCCGTCTTTGCTTCCAAATTGCCCTCCTCCTCCCATATCTTATGCTCCTTCAGGACAGAAAGATACTCCGCAAGTTTTCCCTCTGTGGGACGCCCCAGCACATTCGCCAGAGTTAGCGAATGCGCCGCCACCTGCAAACGCGTCTCGACCTCTGCTTGACTATCGCTAAGCTCCCACTCAGGGATGTTCTTCAGACAGTCCTCAGCCTCCATAAAACGGTGTTGCGTAAGGAGTATTTCCAAAATATCAAGCCCCAATTCCTGGGTAGGATGCATTTCCTCAACCAGCTTCCGATAGGACGTGTTCTTGGTCAACAACTTCGGCAAACAACTCGCCGCCATCTCTGGATGACCCGCAAGAATTGACCGCTGAATCTGCTCTGCACGTAAAGCATAGCTTGCATCTCGACATTTGACCCCCGCATGCTCATAATATTGTACCGCAAATGATTTCGGTTGCAACAAGGTCGGAGCCAATGACATGGCACGCTCAAAATCCGCCAACGCACCCGGAATGTCTTCCAATGCATAACGCAAAATGCCACGGGTCTGCCATGCCTCAAACATAGCCGGACGACAGCACAGAAGCTCATTTTGCAAGACCAGGGCATGATTCCATATTTCCTGACGCTGGAGACCGTCGGATTCACCATTGCCAGAATAAATCAACTCTGATACATAGCCCTGAATGACACGGGGATTACGAGGATTCCCCCGATAGACGGATTGGGCCAACTCCAGACGCTTGGACGGCTGGACTGCACTCTGCCCCCGAGGATGATACTCCTTCTGTTGACTCAGCCAAAGCTTATGACGCCCAACAGAATGGCACAGATATACTCCAAAAGGCACCAACGCAACCAGAACAACCACCAACGCGCCATTCAGCACCAAATGAGAGATATGATGCTGTTGTTCAGCCTCGTGCGGCTCCTCGCATAATCCGTGTATCATCCCTAAATACGCCGCCACAATCAGCGCATTGGGATATGCCAGCAGATTGTAATCAAAAAATTCATGCAAGGCACACCCCGTTAATGCGGCGTTTCCAGCCCAGATATAATATCGACGTGTGTGCTCGTGAATGCCTGAGAGACGCCGCAGAGACCGAAAAAGCCCATATCCAAACATCCCCAGCAGAATGACTCCCATGGGAATGCCAATCTCTGCAAACCATTCCAGATAATCATTGTGCGCATGTTCAATCCGCGCTTCATTCAAAGACGCTCTTGCATATATCTGGATGACGTCACCGTACGCCCCCATCCCAACACCTGTCCCCCAATAATCCCCTATGAGACGGAATGTTGACTTCCATACTTCTACGCGGGCATCCGAAGAAATGCCATCTTCCTGAAGCAAAATTTCGAAACGCGAAGATAGGCGTTCCAAGACGAAAGGCAGAGAAAACATCAGCGCCACAAGGAAAATCGTAGTCATGGCGATTCCCGCGCGGTGCATATTCAAACGCCGACCACGACCGGGAAGAACCCAACTGCATCCCAGTATCAATATCGCTAGATTCATCGAGATAAATCCACCACGAGACAGGGAAATCATTTCCGCAGAATAGAGGAAAAACAACCCCACAATGATTAAAATATTCTTGCGGGCCCAGAGCCACTTTTCCTGATAACTCTTTCTTTGAGAAGAATCTTTCTCTTCCACATGAGCCATCAGCAACCCAATCAAGGCACAGATACCCAGCATGATATGGAAACCAAAGTGGTTCCGATTCATAAAAATACCATGCACTGCCCCAAATGACTTCCCGCCTATCAGTGGAATCAAGTGACAATGCGACAGGGTTTCAGGAGATATCAACTGCCAGTACCCCACAAACGCATCTATTATCGCACTGAAGACAATACAACGTAATACCCAACGGGCATTTCTACGATGACGACAAAAGTTCCGAGTGAAAAAAAGGACACATAGCACACAAAATATCAATAGAAATCGCTCTCTAGTCGCATTGGGATAAAGGGATATATGTGGTATCGCGTCCGGAACTGCCCTCCATACCTCCCCACCATGAGAGGAAATGTGACCAATTAATGTGCTTCCCAATGGCAGACATTGTATCACCGCGTAAATCAATGCCACGAAAAAGGGCAAAAGGACAGTATTATCCCATCGGGGTGTCGGAATGGGAAACTCGCTATAATGAGCGCGATGCCCCAAAAGAATACGCGAAAAAAACCACAGAGTCAATCCAACGCATATACAGAACACCGCTGTAGGGAGCCACCAATATTCACCCCCACGATAGACCACCGGCAAAACAGCAAGAAGCCCCACCCACACCATATACACGAGCAGGCGGAACTTCTCTTTTGTTTTGTCAATTCTCACGGTAGTCTAAAACAAAGCCCCGTGGCCCATTACGTCCGTTCAGACATTATTGCTCCAAATTCATCCCGTGCTATGCTTTTGCCTCTTCTTCTTTTTTTCCATAGCGGTATTTTCCGTATTTACCATACTTCCCATAACCACCATAGCCATAACCATAACCACCGTATGAACTCGAACCATAGCTATTCTTGGGCACATCGGCACAGTTCGCAATCAAACCGGCAGGATAGATTCCATTTTGCTTGAGCTGTGCTGCCAACTGCCGTAAAAGGTTACGGTTCGTGGAGAAAAGACGAGCCACCAACAGGAACGGAACATCTTGATTGGCAATCAGTAAAGCATCGGAGACCAGCATGACCGGCGAGGTGTCAATGACCACCAAGTCATAGTTCTCTTTCGCTTCCTTTAGCATCTCCGGGAAATGCCCCATGCTCAATAACTCGTTGGGATTCGGTGGCATCGGGCCCGTAGTCGCCACATCCAACCCAAGTGCGGGAATGTGATGGACCACATCCTTTAGATGACAATCGCCAACCAGCACATTACTGATGCCTTTCTTTCTCGCTTCTTCCGGAAGATACTCGGTAAAATAATGATGCGCATCGGGCTTTCGCAAATCGCAATCCAAAAGCAACACACGCTTCTTCTCCTGCGCAAAAGATTTGGCAAGGTTACAGGCAACAAAGGTCTTGCCTTCTCCGGAAACAGCAGAACAAACTGCCAATACTTTAGAACTGCGCATCACCAGAGACAGATTCAAGGCGGTACGAATATCCCGGAAGGCCTCCTGCAAGGTATCCAAACGAGATGCACGCTTGGCCGCCGCTGCAGCCTCATCCAGCGTAGAGTCCTCTTTTTCATCGGTCAAGATAGACGGCACATTCCCAAATTCGGGAATGCGTTTGCCAAAAAAGCCCGATATGCTTTCCAAACTCGTCAACTTCGTAGAAGTCGAAACGAGCACAAAGGACGCGGCGGCAGCCAAAGCCACCCCCAAGAAAAGAGAAATGGCCAGAGTCTTCAGCTTCACAGGATAGAATGCACCGTTTGCCGGTAATGCGGGAGTCGTGACAAAAACCGCGTAATCATCCATGTCATCCGTTGCGTCAGAAACTTGGATTTCATAAATTCGCCCAACCAACATATCCATGGTTTTTTCCAATGCAGCAACGGCTGCCTCCCTACGGTGGTATTCCCCACGGACCTGATCCATTTCCGCCATCCGCTTGCTAATTTCAGCGGCACGCTGCGTGAGCTGTGCCTGATGCTTCTTTAGCTGGTCAACAGAAAGAGTTAACCCACGGATGCCCGTCTCAATTTCGTCGTGCTGGGTCTTAGAAATCAACTCATTCACACGATTGTGAATTTGGACCGCAAGGTTGTGCTCACCATACTTCGCCGTGAGTTCCGGCAAAGCCATCTGGTGCGTCAAGGCAAGTTCCTGCAAATGGGAAAGTTTCTCGGCGACGATATTCGATGCAGAAACTCCACCCTCGCTATTATCGTAGGAAAGAAGCAGGTAGGGAAGCATGGTCACCGCCGTATCGGGATCGCCTTTGATTTCATCCCGCAAGGCAAGAATTTCCGCACCTTTGGACTCGTCTTCCAAAATGGAGTCCTGCAGAGTCGTCAACTGGTCGGTCAATGCCTTGTAATTCGCATCAAAATCGTAGATGCCATTGGCAGTCTTGAATTGCAAAAGGTCCTGCACGGAACGCTCATGGTCCGCAGTCACCCGCTCCAACTGCCCCTGCAACAACGTCACGCCGCTGGAAGACAAGTCACTGCGACGATTGTGCTGTGAATTGATATATGCCTGAACGACGCCGTTTGCAGCCTGTGCGGCCAACTCGCGATTCGAGGAAATGATGGCGACATTCACCAGATTCGTTCCCTTGACATTCGTGATGACAGGATACTGCAACAAGGCGCGTTGCTCCTCATTCAGCCCAAGGGTCTCGTATGCCTTGTCCAAGACATCCTGACTACCCAACAAAATCATTTGGGTATTCAAGAAAGTATTTGCGGCAAAGGTCGGGTCATCCAGTCCGCGCACCTGCACAACATTGACTTGGTTCTGGGAGATATGGACCTGACAGGTAGAACGGAATAGCGGCGTAGCAGTAAACAGATAGACTATCGCCCCAAGCAGGAAAATTGCGACTGAGGCAATATACATCCATAAGTAGGGCTGCACGTATGTCCAGTATAAATCCAGCGCAGTCTGCAGGATATTCTGGGAATCCTCTGTTGCCTCGATGCCCGGAATCTGTGCATCGACAGTGTTTGTATCATGATTCATAAAAAACCTCTGGCTCAAAAAAAGACTTACCAGAAAGACTCGGGAACGAAAACGATATCGCCATATTGGAGAAGAATGTCGTTTTCAAGCTGACCATCCTTGGAATAAAGCTTTCCGACATCCAGCTTGATACGCTCACTCCCACGAATGAGAACAACATTGCTACGACTTGCTGTAGTCGTAAAACCTCCAGCAAGAGTGACGGCTTGACTGACTGTCACCTGACCATCCGCAGGCAAGTCCAACGCCGTAGGCTCCTTCACCTGACCAACCACGAACACTTGCCGCGCCTGGGAAACAATCACATGGTCACCGGGCTGTATCTGGATGTCATTCTCAAAGTGCCCCGGCGTATCAGAACGAAGCGAAGCCTGCAGAAACTCACGCTCTCCATCCGCATTGCTACGCACAACCACAATCTTGTCCACATCTGCGCCATCTGCAAGACCTCCAGCACGAACAACCAACTCGGAAAGCATGGGAGGACGCTTGGTCTCAATATTGATTGTTGTGGGATTCCCAACACGGCCGGATACTGACACCACAGCCGCACGGGGAGCTAACAAGGTGTCCTCCGGATGCAAAACGATTTCCCCAGGAGTCCCCGCATTGCCCAACAACACAGAGACATCCACCGGAATGCGCTCGTAGGCCCCATCAGACTTCCGACGCAATACAGCCACATTCGCTAAATCCGCACTCTCCGAAAAACCACCCGCAGCAGAAATCGCCTGCAAGGCCGTCAAGCGGCTATAAGTAGGCAATTCCATGGACATACTACCGGATTTAAACTCGCCCAACAAATAAATTGTACGGGGCCCCCAAGTGCTCACGAAGACATCCACGTGAGGCGTAGCAAGCTGACTGGCGAGTTTCTCCTGAAGGTCATTGGCGACCTGACGCGTTGTACGCCCCGAGGCCTGGATTGTCCCACACAGCGGAAATGCAAAAGTGCCGTCTTCTTCAACGCGGACACTACGGTCGAATTCTGGAGCACGGAAGATACTGATTTGCAGGATGTCACCTGCGCGCAAGACAGAAGGAGTCCAGTTCCCCGCATTCTCCTGAGCACTCAATATAAGCGCAACAAAAAAAACAAATGCCGCTAAAAAAATCTTCATAAATACAATGCAATCTTTCTCTGGTAAATCATCCCCTCCACGACCGAAAACGAAGCGGAATAGAATGAAGAACTACAAGCAAATTATCAAACAAAAGGGGCGGCTGCGCCATTGGCCACACCGCCCCGTTTCGCAGGAGTGAGCTATTTGAATTTCCACGTCAGACCGACGTAGAATTTGTTGCGAACATAGTTCTCTTCATCACGATGGTCGTAGTCCTCAATTGTGATAATCCAACCCGAGGTAAAATCAATTGCCTTGGTCGCGGCATAGTTCGCACGGATTCCATAGGAATATTCGCGGAAATCGCCATTGCAGGTCTTTTCATCACCACGGCAGAACGCAAACTGGTTGGAAAGGGTCATCTTTCCAGTCAATTTATAATCCACGGTAAAGTCAGAGACATACTCCGCTCGCTCGCCACGGGCACCAGAACTCAGAGAATCCTCCGTGGAACGCTCCAAGGCGACCGTCAATTTCAAGGCCTCAGTCGCCAAATAATGGCAACCAAAACGATAGTAAGGATTGTAGTTACTGTCAGAAGCCTTCTTGGACTGAGTATCGTCCTGATAATAGAGTCTTTCGGCACCCACTTCCATGAACAGATCGGTACGACCCGTTAACTGATAAGTGCCATATGAACCAAAGTTCACACGGTTGAAGTCATCATGGTAGGTATTGTGCTTATAGCTGGTACGCTCAATACCCGCAGTCAAACCAGCACGAGAACGTTCGCTCACATTCATATAGGGAGAGAAGGTGGCGCCGTAGACCTGGTTGTCGTACTTCTGATACTTATTCTTGGAGTAATGCTTATTGGCGTAGTCGGCAGTCAATGCCAACACAGTCTTGCCCGTCAGCTGATAGGACCAACCAATACCAGCCTTATTGGTTGCGACCATGGTGGTGGTACGCTGACTCTTATCAATCTCCTGATTCTCATACTTGCTTTCACCAGTGAGCATCAGGGTTTGGCGACCGAAAGAATAAGAACCATTCATCACGGGAGTCAGATAGTAACTGAAACCATTGCCATCATCATTATCTCCCTTGTGGAAATCGTGCTCGTAACCAACACCAAGATTCAAGCCGACACTGGTGGTATCACGGGAATAAATCCACTGTGCATCAATGTCAGTATCCGTAGTCCAAGTGCCAGAACGATGAGAACGAGGAGCCTCGTCAACGTTATCATCGTAACTGAACGCCTGACTCAAAGTCAAATGGCTCGCATCCATCAAAATTGTATTTGCTACAGAAGTGAACTGCTGAAGAGTGGTCTCAGCAGCAAAAACTCCCGCAGCGAACAACGTCAAACCCGCAACAACTATGCGTTTCATTCTCTATTTCTCCTCTTCAAAAATTACATTCCAGAACCCGCACTATAGGTGGGAACCTCAGGAAGGCTCTTGACCTCCAACTCAACCTGGGCGGGAACATCAAACTTCTGCTGCAGCGCGTTTGTTTCAGGAGCAACAGAGGCAATGACGTTGTTACTGACAGTAATTACTCCTTCACCAACGGCTTCCACAGCGGCAATCAAAGCAGAAGCAGTTTGTGCATCCGCTTTTGAAATCACCTCGTTGGCAGCAGCCACGATGTTACGAGCCAAATAACGGTCACCACTATTGACCGCCTCCACAACCACACTGGCAAACTCTTCAGCGGACAATGAGGACAGATAACTGACCAATTCGGCATAGGACATGCCAGACAAATCAACTGCAGGTGCGGCGGGCTCGGCGGCAGGTGCGGCGGGCTCAACGGCAGGAGCAACAGCCTCAGTGGCAGGTGCGGCAGGTGCGACGACTTCTTGAGCAAACAGCAGACCAGAGGTCAAGAAAGAAACCACAAACAAAACACAGAACAAATGCTTAACCATCTCTTTATTTTCCTAATTTAGATCTTGCCCCCAAGATGGCTAGACGTAGCCAACCAGAAAACAAGAACCCCACACAAAAAAAGCATTCATTTAATATAATACAACTTTCCAAAAACGTAACTTTTTTTGGAAAATATGTTACTTTTTTGGATTACCAATGAATATGTTAGCAATAATTACCCTGCAATCACCCCAATAGATGCCATTTTTTATCGTATGTTTTTTTCAGTATTTTCTCTGATTGGCAAATGATCTGTTCTGGCAGAGGGGAGATAATACTATTTTTCCCAAACTCTTTCAAAATTGAAAATCAAATTCCCAAAGTTCGTATTATTTTTATAACTTCTTGGTATTTTGGCGTTTACGACTTGATTTTTAGAAATTCCGCGGCATCTTTATACACTTTCTTCCAGACGCGCTGTGCTTCTGGGAGCGAAAAGTGTTTTTTCCTTTCAGGAGGTATTCAGATGCGGAATTTCTTTTCTTTAATTGAATTGCTTGTGGTATTGGCGATCATTTCCATCATGGCGTCAATGCTTTTGCCAGCGGCGGTTCGGAGTCGCGAGTCTGCCCAGAGTGTTGCTTGTGCCTCGAATTTGCGTCAGTTAGGCTCGGCGATGTTGAGTTATTCGGATGATTGGCGGGGTCGGTTACCGCCCTACGTCACGGGTGGCAAGACAATCGACCACCCTGGTTTGAACTGGTGTTATTGGTCCCTACCCTATTATCACGACACGCATATTCTTCTGTGCCCCGTGAGCCCTGGCAAGTCCCCCATCCCCACCAAAGAAGGCCTGCATCTATATGACGGACACTACGGCTGGAATTACGACGGCACCCAGGGGAACCGCGGTCCTCTCGCCAGTGCCATACGAATTCCCTCCCAGGGATATCTCCTATGCGATTCAGGGGATCCGTGCCTCATCTACGGCGCAAATACCTGGGAGAACCTCATGGAAGAATTGGACCTGGACTGGGATTCCAGACTGGAAGGCACCAACCGACATGCCCAAAAGACAAACATCGTCTTCGTGGATACACATGTAGAAACACGCATACTTGAGGAATTCATCGGTGCCCCATGTCGTTCCTACGCCCCACCATGGTATATCCCCTGGGAAAATGGCCTCCTCCCCAAAGCCATTATCCCATTCCCCATCCGCTGATTACGCATTACGCATTACGAATTGAAGAAGAGGGGGCAAGGGGGATACCTCCCCCTCCTACATTAAGCATTAAGCATCAAGCATTAAGCATTATCCAAGTCTCCACATGTGGTCCATGGGGCCGTGCCCGTGTCCCAGGTGTGGGTCGTTCTGGAGGGCGTGGGTCAGATATTCCTTTGCGTTCTGGATAGCGGTGGGCAGGTCGTTGTCCATTGCCAATTCGGAGGCGATGGCGGAGGAGAGAGTGCAGCCCGTTCCGTGGGTATTTTCGGTATTGACCCGCTCTCCCTGGAACCAGAATTCCTTCCCGTCGGCGTAGAGCAGATCATTGGCGTCATTGACACGATGACCGCCCTTCACGAGAATCGCCACACCGGGGAACTTCTGTGTCAGGGCCTTTGCGGCGGCGACCATGCCTTCCGCGTCATGGATTTCCAGGCCCGTCAGCGCCTCTGTCTCGGGGATATTCGGGGTAATGAGTGTCGCCAGGGGCAGCAGCTCCTTTTCCAGGGCGGACTGTGCCTCGGGGGCCAGCAATCGGCTTCCCGAAGTAGCCACCATCACCGGGTCCACCACCAATTTCTTCACGCCGTATTGACGTAATTTCTCCGCAATCGTGTGAATCAGCGACGCGGAGGAGACCATCCCCACCTTCACCGCGTCGGGCACGATATCCGTGAAGATGCTATCCAATTCCTGAGCCACGAATTCCGCGGGTGCCTCGTGGATTGCCTGGACACCCAGGGTGTTCTGCGCGGTAAGCGCTGTGATGACGCTCATGCCGTAGAGATGATGGGCGGCGATGGTCTTCAAATCCGCCTGGATGCCCGCTCCGCCACTGCAATCCGATCCCGCAATTGTGAGAACTGTCTTCATTGTCCTATCTGCCTTCATACTGAATTTTCGCAAATTCCTCCGCCGCCCCACGGGGGTCTTCCGCCGCAAACAACGCGGAGACCACCGCCACACCAGCGATGCCCGTATTCACGAGCTTCGGCACATTCTGCAGGGTGATACCACCAATGGCCACCACGGGGATGCGCACCGCCGCGCAAATTGTCGAAAGAGTCTCCAAGGGCACCGCATCCGCGTCATCCTTGGTAGTCGTCGGAAAGACCGCACCCACTCCCAGGTAGTCCGCCCCCGCCTTCTCCGCGGCAATTGCCTGGTCGACCGTCTGACAGGACACTCCCAGAATGGCGCCCTCCCCTAGCACGCGGCGTGCTTCCGCACAGGCAGTATCGCTCTGCCCCACATGCAAGCCTACGCCCAACGCCTTGGCAACCGACAAGTTGTCGTTGATGATTAGCGGCACACCAAATTCGTCACAGACCGCCTTAATGACTCTCGCCTCCGCCAGGAAATCCTCGTCGGAGACGCATTTTTCCCGCAACTGGAGGATGGTCGTGCCCCCCGCCAGAACCTCACGGACTTGTGATTCCAGCGTCCGACCATGGAGCCAATGACGGTCGGTGACGGCGTAAAGATGAAGAAGAGAAGGATTGATTTGCATAGTCATTTACGCCAGAGAGATGGCGTCCAACAAGTAATTCCGGAAACTTGACAACCCCGCGTGGGCATCGGTGGTCTTCTGCCAGGCGACTTCACCGCAATGGCACATCAATTCCGTGGCGGCGTAGGTGGCCTCCAGGATGGCATCGGGATTGGCGCCGATAAAAGCAGCCGTGAGGCCCGTGAGCATGCACCCCGTGCCCGTCACCTGACTCATCTGGGGAACACCGCCCTTGCAGACCAGATGACGCGTGCCGTCGGTGATGACATCCCACGCCCCCGACATCGCCACGACGCAATGGTATTTCCGCGCGACTCCCGCCGCCATTTCAGCACGGGCATCCAGGGTCTCCGCAGTCACCGCATCCCCTACCGAGGCATCCACGCCAATCGTACTGCCCGCTTCCCCCGCAATGGCACGAAGCTCCGAGGCATTCCCACGTATCACCGCAACGGGATACTTCTCCAGAAAACGCAACACCATCGACGTGCGGTATTTCGCCGCACCCACCCCAACGGGATCCAACACCACTGGCTTGCTTTGACGCTCCGCAGATGCCAACGCCGCCTCGAAGGATTTTTCCAATTCCTCGGACATGGTGCCAATGTTGATTACCACAGCCTGAGACATCCCGACAAAGTCGTCCATCTCACGCAAATCCGTGGCCATCACGGGAGACGCACCACACGCCAAAATGATGTTCGCCACATCCTGAATCGTCACGTTGTTCGTCAGACAATCCACCAAGGGACGACGCTCACGAATGGCACGTAAATACGGCACGTAACCCATCTCAGATTCCTCCAAATCAATACCAGTGAGGAATCAGAACATCACGACTTCCTCCGCTGGCATTACCACAGCTCAGGTTCTCGGGTCTTTTCTCAGCTGAAGAATCACTCTTCGGCACCCCGGCGCTACAGTTAATATAATGCCCAATAGGCTCTTCGCCCTAAAGGGCTCACACAGGACAGAAGGGTCTCCGACCTTTTCTTGGTTCTTTAGGGGCGCCAGTCGCTTTAGTATCCATATTGTCATTAGTTGTCGTATTTTGCCATATTCAATACTGTGTACGCGTGTTATATTATGGTATGTAACGGATTGAAATGAAGCAAGAAAAGCAAGGAATTACAATGGAATCCACTGAAAATCAGGAAATTATTGCAGAAGAAACCAGCAACGGCTTTGCGGCCTTTGGGCTTTGCGAAGAGCTAATGAACGGCATTCGTGAGGCGGGTTTCACGGAACCCACGCCGATCCAGATGAAGGCGATTCCCGAGGCCTTGAAGGGTCGGGACCTGCTGGGGCAGGCCTTGACGGGTACTGGCAAGACGGCGGCCTTTGGTCTGCCCTCCATGGAACGTATCAAGGACACGAAGGGGCTGCAGCTCCTGGTACTGACCCCCACCCGCGAATTGGCGGCACAGATTTCCAGCGAGCTCTACAAGCTGGGACACTTCACTGGCTTGAAGCCCGCCGCATTCACGGGTGGCCAGGCCTATCGTCGTCAGGAGGAGCTTCTGAATCGTGGCATCAACATCCTGGTTGCCACCCCTGGCCGTCTCATCGATCTCATGGACTCCGGACATTTCCAGGATGTGAATCCCGCCATCATCGTGGTGGATGAAGCCGACGAAATGCTGGACATGGGCTTCATCGATGACGTGAAGCGCATCTTCGAGCAGTTCCCCGGGCCTCACCAGACCATGCTCTTCTCCGCCACCATGCCCAAGCAGGTGGAGGCACTGGCACAGACCATCCTGAACGACCCGCTGAAATTGGAGACCGACCAGCCCGAAATCGCCAACAACGACATCGAGCAGAGCTACTTCGTCATCGAGGAATACGAGCGCACCAACGCCACCATCCGTCTGATTGAGTCCGAGGACGTCACCAAGGCGATCATCTTCTGCCGTACCCGCGAAGAGACGGACTCCCTGAATATCCTGCTGGGTGGTCGCGGCTACAACGTGAACTGCCTCCACGGCGATATGGAGCAAGCCGCCCGTTCCCGCGTCATGGCGGCTTTCCGTCGTGGTGAATTCGACATCCTGGTGGCCACCGACGTGGCCGCCCGCGGACTGGATGTGGAGGACGTCTCACACGTCTTCAACTACCACCTGCCCTTTGACAGCCGCGCATACGTCCACCGCATCGGTCGTACCGGCCGCGCGGGCAAGACGGGCAAAGCCATCACCCTAGTCACACCCCGGGAACTGCGCCAGATGGAAGCCATCCGTAAGAGCGTGGGGGCAAAACTCTCACGGGGTCGCATCCCCAGCCGTGATGAAGTGAATTCACAGCGTCTGGAAAAAATCCTGGCGGGGCTCTTCGCCTCCACTCTGGACTCCGACCTCTACACGAAGATTCTTGGCATGATTGCCACCCAGGACCAGGATCCCGCGGTGCTCTTCACCAAGATGATCTCCAAGCAACTGGCACTGACTGCCGACCAGGGTCCCGAAAACATCGGCGTCTCCGCAGAGAAGATTGAGCGCATGATGAACCAGCGCAGCTACCGAAACCGCAGTCGCTACGCACAGCGCGCACTCTTCCGCGAAGAACGGGAGGCCAGCGGCGATTTCGAGGGAAACGAAGAAGGCGGCCACCGCTTTGGTCGCAAGCCCTACCCGCCACGCGAAGACCGTAAATTCGAGGAGCGGGAAGACCGCCCACGCCGTGAACGCAAATTCAACGATTTCGAGGAACGCGTCAACCGTAAATTTGGGGATTTCGAGGAACGCGGCGAGCGTAAATTCGGCGAACGCAAGGAGCGAAAGTTCAGCGACCGAAAGGAGCGCAAGTTCGAGGACTTCCCCGAACGCAAGGAACGCAAATTCAGTGACCGCAAGCGGGATGAGCGCAAGCCCGCCCCCGAGAAGCGCGCCGAAGCCCCCAAGCCCGTTCGCCTGAATCCAGACGGCACACCCATGCTCAATCGCAAACAGCGCCGAGCCCTCAAATTCGGCAATCCAATGCCCACCCAAGACTAATTAGGAATTAGGAGTTAGGAA
>DCIO01000083.1:9466-26995 GCA_002315885.1 Lentisphaeria bacterium UBA1724 | reverse complement strand
TTAGGAGTTAGGAATTAGGAATTAAAATGAATTGAGAATTGAGAATTGAGAATTAAAAAAGATGTTTCTCTCTGAGTTACAATCTGTTTTAGCGCCCTATCTCATTTCGGCTACCGGAGCCGATGTAGAGCTGGTTTCCGCCACGGCGGACTCCCGTGAGGTGCAGCCAGGCTGGCTCTTCTGCGCCATCAAGGGCGCGGTGACCGACGGCAACCGCTTTGTGCCCAATGCGCTGGCGGCGGGTGCCGCGGCGATTCTGACCGACAGCGCGGAATTGGTCTGCGATGGCGTGCCGGTATTGCGTGTGCGCCCCGGCACGGGCTATCAATCTGTGGCGCGTGTCGCGGAGACCTTCGCGGGCTATCCCGCGAAACAGATGCGTCTCGTGGGCATTACGGGTACTTGTGGCAAGACCACCACCGCCTTCCTGACACGGGAAATTCTGAAGGCCGCAGGCGAGCCCACGGGCATGATCGGCACCGTGGTCTATGACGTGGGAAATGGTGAAGAAATTCCCGCGGACCGCACCACCCCCACGCCCTTCCTCCTGCAGGAGCTCTTCTCCAAGATGCTCAAGAATGGCGTCAAGACCGTAGTCATGGAGTGCTCCAGCGCCGCCCTGGACCAGGAACGAACCGGAACCGCGAAATTCGCCAGCACCGCTTTCACCAATTTCTCCCGCGACCACCTGGACTACCACAGCACCATGGAGGCATACCTCCAGGCGAAAAAACGCCTCTTCTTCGAATGCCTGGCACCCAACGGCACCGCCGTCATCAACACCGACGATCCCGCAGGCAAAGGCCTGGCCCAGGAACTCACTGGCAAATGCACCCTGCTTCCCTTTGGCGCAAAAGGCCCCTGGAAGACCGCCCTGCCCGGCGCATTCAACCGCTACAACGCCACCTGCGCGGGACTCCTGGCGCAATCCATGGGCGTCCCCGATGACGTCATCGCACAAGTGCTGGCGACCACAGCAGGCGCGCCGGGACGACTCCAGCGATACAACTGCAAAAATGGCGCGGTGGCTTTTGTGGATTACGCACACACACCCGAGGAAATCACCTGCGCATTGGACGCACTGCGTCCTGAATGCCCTGGAAGACTGGGCATCCTCTTTGGTTGCGGCGGCGACCGCGACCGCGGCAAGCGTCCCATGATGGCAAAGGCCGCCAGCGTGGCGGATTTCGTGTGGCTGACCAGCGACAACCCCCGCACGGAAGACCCCATGGCAATCATCCAGGATGCCCTGGCGGGAATTCCCCAAGGCTACGCAAACCTCAAGGTGGAAGCGGACCGCGCCAGCGCCATTCGCTCCGCGGTGGTGGCATGCCGTCCAGGGGACTGGCTCCTCATTGCGGGGAAAGGCCATGAGGACTACCAGGAAATCAACCACGTGAAGCATCCCTTCTCCGACTGGGAACAACTCCAGAGCCTGTAACCGATGCAAGACGCACCAACCATCAAAACAAACGTCCTGCGACTGCTGGAAGGCGCAAAAATACCCTTCCAATGGCACGAATTCGATGTCTCCGACGGCAAACTGGATGCCATGACCTGCGCGGAACGCATCGGCGTCGCCCCCGAACAAGTCTTCAAGACGCTAGTGACCACCGGCGCAGTGGCTCGGACTTACTTCGTCTTCGTCATCCCTGCCACGGGTGAACTGGATTTGAAGAAAGCCGCGAAGGCATGCGGCCAGAAGTCCGTGGAGATGCTCCCACAAAAAGAACTGCTGCCCCTGACGGGATACATCCACGGCGGATGCTCACCCATCGGACAGAAAAAACTCTTCCCCACGTACATCGACGAGACCGCGCAGCTCTTCGATACCATCTGCGTCTCCGGCGGACATACGGGCCTCAATGTGGAATTGGCCCCCGATACACTCCTGGACTTCGTCCACGCACAATATTTTGATTTGGTGAAATGATTCAGTTTGTCAACGTTAGCAAGAATTTTGGCCGCCAGGTCGTCATCAACGAAGCGAATTTTGCGATTCACGATGGCGAGCGGGTGGGCTTTGTGGGCCCCAACGGCGCAGGAAAATCCACGCTGCTGGAGATGCTGGCGGGACATCAGCAGCCCGACCACGGCGAAATCAACTACCCATCCAGCCAGCGCTTCGGATACGTCCGCCAGCAACTCAATTCCCATGCGGTGACGGCCACGCTGATTGAATACACCGAGGACGCCCTCCCCGAACTGAATACCATCAGCCACGATTTGAATAAGATCGAGACACGCCTGGCAACCGAGGCGGATATCCCCGAAGAGGAACAGAATCGCCTGCTGAAGCGCCTGGGTGAACTCCAGACCCAGTACGAGCACCTGGGGGGCTACGAACTGCGGAACCGCGCTGAGGCCACCCTCTCGGGATTGGGCTTCCGGGAAGAACGCTTCAACGACCTCTTCACCACCTTCTCCGGGGGGTGGCAAATCCGCGCGGAATTGGCACGCATCCTGGTGGCGCAACCCGATATCCTGGTGCTGGACGAACCCACCAACTACCTGGATGTCCCCGCCGTGGAATGGCTCTCCGATTATCTGAAGGGCTATTCGGGGACGCTGCTGCTGGTCTCCCACGACCGTTTCCTGCTGAACACCCTGACTACCGTCACCCTGGAAGTCATGGGCGGACATGTGACACGCTATCCAGGCAACTACGCACAATATCGGGAGAGCCGCGTGGCCCGTCACGAGCAACTCCTGGCCCAGAAGCGGAATCTGGACCACAAGAAAGAGCAGCTGGAGCGCTTCATCGACCGTTTCCGCTACCAGGCTACCAAAGCCGCCCAGGCCCAATCCCGCCAGAAGCAACTGGATAAGCTGGAAGAAATCGAAGTCCAGTCCATCGTGGACCACGCACCCACCATCCGACTCCCCGAGCCACCCCGCACGGGTGACGAAGTCCTGCGCATGGAGGACGTCTGCTACGCCTACGACGGCATCCACGATGTGATTCACGACTGCTCCCTGCGCCTGGAACGCGGAGAGCACGCGGCCTTCGTGGGACTGAACGGCATGGGTAAGACCACGCTGCTGCGCCTTATGGCGGGGAAATTCAAAGCCCGCGCGGGGCGCGTCTCTCTGGGCAGCAACGTCCTTCCAGGCTATCAGTCCCAGGACTACGCGGAGACCATGGATCCCGAGGCGACGATTTACGAAACCGCCAAGAGCTACGCCAGCGACCGCAGTGAAGCCGACATCCGCGAAATGATGGGCTCCTTCGGTTTCCATGGTGAGGCCGTGGACAAGAAAGTCCAGGTGCTCTCCGGCGGCGAAAAAGTCCGCCTGGGATTGGCGCGGTTGCTCCTGAAACCACTGAATTTCCTGTTGCTGGATGAGCCCACCACGCACTTGGATATCCATGCGCGCGAGGCCCTGCAGGGCGCCCTGGCCAAATACCCCGGCACCATCGCGCTGGTCTCACACGACATCGAGTTCGTGCGCGGCGTGGCCAATTCCATCTACGCCATGGAACCCGGGAAGCTGACGAAATACTACGGCGGCTACGACTACTACCACGAAAAGCTGGCGGAAAAGAAGGCAGCGGAAGCCGCCCTCCTGGCACCGCCGCCTCAGCCGAAACAGAAGGTTCAGTTGCCCAAACAGCAACCCAAAGCCCAGCAGGAGGAGAGCAACAAGCCCAAGGTAAATTACCGCGACCAGAAGCGCGCGGAGTCCCAGTTGCGTCAGACCTTCGGCAAACTGAAGCGCCCCTACGAGACCGCGGTTGCGGAATGCGAAGCCAAGATTGCCGCGTTGGAAGAAGAGCAGAATAAGATATACGAACAGCTCAATAACCCCAACCCCGATGGCACCACGGATTTCGCCGCACTCAATAAACGACTGGCAGAAATCAACCAGGAATCCGAAAACGAGACCTGGAAGTGGGAAGAGGCCTCCACCTCCCTGGAAAAACTAGAACAGGAATTCCAGGAAAGACTCAAAAACAATTCTTAATGCTTGATGCTTAATGCTTAATGTCGGAGGGGGGAGGTATCCCCCTTGCCCCCTCTTGCTCAATTTGTAATGCGGAATTAGAAATTAAGCATTAAAGAAGAGGGGTCATGGGGGATACCTCCCCCATCCTTATAAATAATTAAGCATTAAGCATTAAGCATCAAGCATTAAGCATTAAAGAATATCGAGTCCGATATCGATGGCGGGGGCGGAGTGAGTCAGTGCGCCGGAGGAGATGTAATCCAGTCCCAGATGCGCCAGGGAAGGCAGGCGTTCCAGAGTGATATTACCGGATGCCTCGGTCTTTGCGCGGCCCGCGATGAGCTTGATTGCCTCAACCATCTGCTCGTTGGTCATGTTGTCCAGGAGGATATATTCCACGCCTGCCTCGGCGGCGGCCAGCACATCCGCCATGGAATCCGCCTCCACCTCGATCTCCAGGTTGGGGTATTTTTCGCGGCAGGACTTCACCGCGTATTCAATGGAGTGTGAACCGCCGGCACGACGCGCCAACTCGCGGTGGTTGTCCTTAATCATGATGCGGTCATAGAGACCGATGCGGTGATTCTGGGCGCCGCCCATCAGCACCGCGTATTTCTCCACCAGACGCAACCCAGGCGTGGTCTTGCGGGTCTCCAGGAGCTTCGTGTTGGTGTCGTGCCCCAATGCCTCCACATACTTGTGGGTCATGGTGGCAATGCCAGACAAACGCTGCAGGATGTTCAGAGCGGTGCGCTCACCCGTCAAAATCGCACGGGCGTTGCCAGAAACCGTAGCAACACGGTCACCAGGATTGGCGATCTCGCCATCCTGGAAGTGCTGGACGAACTCCACGTCACGGGAGAGTTCCTTGAAGAGGATTTCCAAGATGGGCAGTCCCGCCAGGACGCAGGTCTTGCGGGGAATGAAGTGCGCCACGGTGGTCATCTGGGAGGGGACCACCGCCAATGTAGTGGCATCGCCGCTGCCCACGTCTTCCGTAATGGCGCGTTGGCAGAGATCGCGAATGATATCTTCGTTCAGGTAGTAGGGAAATTGTGTTGACATAAAAAAGTATGGAAATTGGTGGAACGAAAAAGTGTCGGCTCTGGCTAATTCGAAATGCGGGACTGTTCTCAAATGGTTATGATTTCGAATTAGCGAAGAGGGGCATGGGGATACCTCCCCATCCTTCATTGAGCATTGAGCATTGAGAATTGAGAATTAATTCGGCGGGTGTGCCCCCAGCTGAATGATGAGAATCAGAGCCACCATGACGAAGAGCTGTGCCAGAATCAGCAGCGCCCCCAGTGGCGGAAGCCAAATCAGTGACAGTGCGCCGAAGCCCGCCAGCAGTGATAGCAGCCAGATTGCCGCCACCGCCAGAGGTCGCGAAAGCCCCACCTGTACGAAGCGGTGTGAGAGATGTCGGTTGTCGCCCACGTAGATGGGCTTGTGGAGCTTGAGACGGATGATGACCACGGTAATCGCATCCAGCAACGGCACTGCCAGCACCATCAGCGGGATAGCCAGCGCCAGAACACTGGGGGTATTTTCGTGATGGTAGAAAGTGGTGATGATGCAGGTGATGGACAGGAGATATCCCAGGAAATGGCTTCCGCAATCCCCCATAAAGACCGTGGCGTTGGGATAGTTGAAGAAGAGAAATCCCAGGGCCACGCCGCCACCCAGGGCAGTCAGCATTCCCACAAAATACTGCCCACGCATTGCGGCGATGGCAAAGAGGAAGGCGAAGGCGATGGCGGATACACCGGCGGAGAGGCCATTCATGTTGTCGAAGAAATTCATGGCATTCATCACGGTGGCAATCCAGAATGCGGTGAGAAGCCAGGATACCCACACCGGGACTACACCCACCAACACCCGCGGACCAAAAATCGCCGTGAGAATCGCCACCAGGAACTGCACCAGAAATTTGCTACTGGCCTTCATTGCGTGCTTGTCATCCCGCAACCCCATCATCGCCAAAACAGTCGCACCCAGGATGATGACCAGGAGATTCTTGGCTGCGGAACGGATGCCCGTCAGCGCCACCTGGAAATCCGTGGGCAGGAAATTCTGTCCCACGCACGCCACCAGCAAGCCCACCAGCAACAGCAGAATCCACGCTGACCACATGGCAAAACCACCCACAACCGCTGTGGGACAGGTATGGTTCTTGTGGTGCTCGGACTGGGGCTTGTCCCACAACTCCCATTTGGGAGCCATGGAGCGATACCACCGCGTGAAACACGCGCTGACAATCGCTGCACCCGCCCAGGCAAAAAGTTGTAAGAATAGCCAAGTCATGGTTTTGTGTGTTTCCTACCCGAGAATTCGCGCCGCCAGCATTTCCGTCACCTCTTCGGCGGTGTATCCATCGGTAGTGATGATCACCGAATCCGGCGCGGGCTTCAGAGGCGCCACAGGGCGGTTGGAATCGATTTCGTCACGTCGGGCGATATCCGCGGCAACGGATTCCAGGGTGGCGCCTTCCACCACCTCGCCAGACTGGGCCAGACGACGACGGGCACGCTCCATGGGAGACGCAGTAACAAAGAACTTGTATTTCGCCTGTGGGAAAATCACCGTGGCGATATCCCGTCCTTCCATGATGATATTGCCCAGCCCGCGGCACTCCCGTTGCTTCTCCAGCATCCATTCGCGCAAAGCGGGAATGCGTGCCACAAAACTGACGATGGCAGAGACCTCCGGCGCCCGGATGGCGCTCTGGGGAACGGGCTCGCCATTCAAAAACAACAGCGGCTTTCCGTCCACAATGCGGTAATGCACATCCCACTGGGGGAGCATCGCCACCACACGGTCGGGGTCGTTCTCTGTGTCAATGCCCATCTCCAGTGACTGCCAAGCCAGCGTGCGATACATGTCGCCCGTGTTGATGTAGTAACCGCCAATCTTCCCCGCCAACATGCGGGCGACAGTGCTCTTGCCAGAGGCCGCAGGCCCATCTATGGCGACTTGAAAAAATTCCTGTGACATTTTCAGTTAACTTGAATCCCTTTAATTCCGAATTCCGAATTAAAGAAGAGGGGGTATGGGGGAAACCTCCCCCATCCTTCATTAAGCATTAAGCATTAAGCATTAAGCATTATTTCTGGACTTCCGGTGCCGTGGTCTTTTCCGTGGAATCGATAACGCCGGTGCGTTTCAGGATCCGCCGTCCATCAAAGAGTGTGATGTAGAGCATCAGCGCAATCAGCAGGATGGCGAAGGTATTGTAGATGTATTTGAAGAAGGTCACGGGGATGCGTCGGCGTGTAATGCCCTCGATTGCCGCGAAGACGATATGTCCGCCATCCAGCACAGGCAGCGGCAGGAGATTCATGAATGCCAGTGAGAAAGTGATGAGGATGATGAAAGAGAAGCCGCCGCGGAGGCCCTCGATCTTCAGCTTATACCACAGCGCCATGATGATGCCCAGGGGACCGCTCATGTGCTTCACGCCAATCTGGGTCTGGGAGGTCTCCCGGGCCTTTCCCGTGACCATGCTCTTGGCGCGGCTGGTAATCGGCGCAAAGAGCAACCCCAGGGTGCGTGTGGTGGTGGAGACCACCTCGGAGAATTGCGTCCAGGGATCCACGTGCTGGATTGTCTTGGTCAGGCCGTTGGTGATGACGACGCCAATCACGTAGGAACCCGGCGCAGAGGGATTCTCGTAGGGCGTGATGGTGGTGGTGGTGAGTTCCTTGCCACCACGCAGGTAAGTCACCAGCAACGGCACCCCTTCGCTGGAACGGATATACTTCTGGAAGCCCTGCACATCCTGCACCGAAACCACCTCCGAAGGAGCATCCGCCTTCGCCAATTTCACAAAGCGGTCGCCGTATTGGATGCCGGCGCGAGCGGCGGGGGAGTCCTCCACCACACTAGTCACCAGCACATAGAAAGAGATACCCAAATCGGCCTCGGTGATGCAATCCTTGACAGGGATGTCCAACACGAGTTCCCGCAATTCCTTGCCGTCCCGTGCCACCACCACCTGTGCGCTCTTCCCGGCATACCCAGGGAGTGCACCCACGAAATCCCGGGGCCCAACCACGTTCTTACCCGCGAAGGAGATCAACTGGTCACCCGAACGAATGCCCGCCTTGTCAGCAATGGAGCCCTCGGACACATCCGCGAATTGGACGGGATTCACCACCTCGAAGAAGGGGAACCCCAGGTCCTCCATCATGGAATTCTTCTGGGGCTGATAGGAGACTTCACGGCTCACGCCATCCCGCAGGACTTCCAGGGTCACATGACCCGTATTGCCATAGACGTATTCCTGCTGGAATTCCGCCGTGCCGTTGGTGAAGCTCTTGCCATTGACCTTGGTGATGCAATCCCCCGCACGCAACCCGCCTGTCAACCACTCCTGGTTGATGGTGGGACGAACCAGCACCTCCTTCAACTCGGCGTCCTTCTTCTCACGTATCGTCAGGGTGAATTCCTCAGGAAGCTCGCCCTTCGCAATGCGGTCGCCGAAGGCCACATTCACGCCTTCGTAGCAGAAATCCGCCCAGGTCATGTCCCCGCCTTCCGCAAAGGCCACGCCATCCACCCCAAAGACGCGGACATCTTCCGCCACACCGCCAGAGGTGGGTATGTACGCAGGAACGCCCGCCACCATCACGGAACTGGAGGGCGTCGGACGCCAGAGCCCCACGCCCCACATCACCGTCGCCAGCACAAATCCGAAGAGGACATTGAAGGCGGGGCCTGCGAATGCCGTCAGCGCCCGTGCCTTGGGTCCCGCGGGTGGCAGCGGCTTGTCATCGGAGGTCACCGGCGAATCCGTGGGATCCAGCTGAGGCAGAGAGACATAGCCACCAAAGGGCAGCCAGCTGATGACGTATTCCACGCCCTTGTAGTTGAAGCCCCAGAGCTTCGGTCCCATACCAATGGAGAACTTCTCCACATGCAGCCCCTGCCACAAGGCAACCAACAAGTGCCCGAATTCATGGATAAAGACGCAGAAGCCAAAGAAAAATACAATGAAGACTGCCTTTAAAATGGCGGAAAAAATTTCAAGCATTAGAATTCTTCGCCCGAAAGGGCTCACACAGAACAGAAGGAGCACCGACCTTCACAAGATACGAACAAAAGATAGATGGTGCTTTTGCTTAATATAGCCTAATACGCGCGACCCGCCGCATCGTTCCGTAGGGCAACCAGCAGCGTCTGGAAATCCTGCCAGGTGCAGATTTTGACCACCGACGCCCGCAATTCCCGCGGGAAGCCCTGTCCGCAGATGTAACCCGATACGATTTTCCGCCCCAAAATCATGGCGCCCCGTTCGCCGTATTCCTTGACCATCTCCGCCAGATGGAACTCCATCAAATCCAGGCGCTCTTCCTTCGTCGGAAGATAGGGCTCCTGCTGAAGCAACTCCCGGAAAATCCATGGATGGCCGATGGCGCCACGAGCCACCATGATGCGGTCGCAACCCGTCTCCTCAGAGAGCTTCCTAGCGTCCTCCCAATGAAAGACACCGCCATTCGCCGTGACCGTGACAGGCACCGCCTCACGCACCGCACGGATAATATTCGTGTGGACGGGTCCCGAATAGACCATCTTCGCCAAACGACCGTGTATCGCAAGGCCCTGGACACCCAACGACACCAACTTCTGCGCCAATTCCACCGTGGGCGCGGGCTCCTCTTCGTCAAGAATCCGCATCTTCACGGTCAGGCGACCAGGCCAGATCTCCCGTATCACGGAGACACACTCGAAGGCCAATTCCTGTTCCCGCATCAACGCCGCACCCGCCTTGCGCTTGGCCACCTTGTGCACCGGACAACCCATGTTGAAATCCAGCACATCAAAATGCCAAGGACCATCCCGCAGAATCTCCGTGGAACGACGCAAATCGGAAGGGATGCTCCCCAAGAGCTGCACCTGCAGCCACTCCTCTTCCTCGCCACGATGCAGAATCGCCGCGCTGTCGGGATTGTCGTGCACCAGCGCCCCCGCGTCAATCAACGCAGTGGTGCCGTAATAGAGGCCATAGCGACGGCATGCACGACGAAACGGCAAGTCCGTATAGCCCGCCATCGGCGCCAATATGGGCACGATGGACGCCATGCTACTTCACGGACTCCATGAAATCGTCCAAAATCCGCTTGACCTGACTGGCGGTATTTGCCTCGCAGGCCTGCTCATAGAGCTCCACGCAGTCATCCAGGCGGACCTTCCGAATCAGCGCGCGGATATTGGGCACCGCATTGGGATTCATGGAGAATTTCCGCAATCCAGCGCCGATCAACGCAGGAAGCACGGAGATATTCGCACCCATCTCGCCGCAGATTTCCAGGTCCTTGTCAGGGAATTTCGACATGGTCTGGCAAATCTTGCCCAGTAGGCGGATGACAATCGGATGGCATTGCTGATACCACTGGTTGACACGGCTGTTGCCACGGTCCACCGCAAAGAGATACTGCACCAAGTCGTTGGTGCCAATGCTGACAAAATCCACCTCGGGAAGAATACGGTCCAATGCCAGCACCGCGCTGGGCATCTCCAGCATCATCCCGATGGGCGGATTGCCGTATTTCATGCCGTCAGCGGCAAGAGAGCCCTGGGCCTCCCGCACCATCTTCTTGGCGCACTGGATATCGTAGACATCCGAGACCATCGGGAAGAGCAACTTCACATTCTTCCGCCCCGCCGCCGCACGCAGAATCGCGCGGATATGGGTCTGAACCAATTCGTTGTTGGTCAGGAGGAAACGGAGACCACGCCAGCCCAGGGAGGGATTGAGCTCCTTGTCCCACTGGAAATACGGCAGCGGCTTGTCGCCACCAACATCCAGCGCGCGGATTACCACGGGAGCACCATTGGCCCCCTCGATGAGACGCGTAAGGACCTTGCACTGCGTATCCTCGTCCGGCATCGCATTCCGAATCAGGAACATGAATTCCGTGCGATAGAGGCCAATCTCCTCAATGCCAGCCGCACGCAAAGCGGGAATCTCGCTGAATAACGTCACATTGCCGCAGAGCTTGATGACGGTGCCGTCCAGTGTGGCAGGGCTGTCATCCAAGGCGATGTCCTGTGACGCGGTGGGCGCCAGGCGATTGCGTCGGCTGATGTTGATGGCAAGCTTATACTCCCGTAGCAGATGGGCATTGGGGTTCAGGAAACACCACCCAGAACGGCAATCCACCAGGAGCTTGTCCTTCACCGTCACACGATTCTGCACATTGGGCACATCCACCATCATCGGAATCTTCAGCGCTTTGGCTAAAATCGCCGCATGGCTGGTGGAACCGCCAGTCTCGCAGACAATTCCACAGATGGATTTCAGGGGCAAGGAGAGGAACTGGGACGGGAAGAGCTCCCGCGCCACCAGCACAATCGGCGTGGTGCTGTCCTTCGGAAGTGATTCGTTTGCACGGACCGATTCGTCTGCATTACGGGCCGCATCCAGCACCCGCAGGAGGATATCCTGCACATCCAGGAGACGCGCCCGGAGATAGTCGTCCTCGATGGACTGGAATTCTTCCTGGAAGGACTGAGATGCCAAAGCCAGCGCCGAAGAGAGTGTCCAGCGGTCGTCCAGGAATTTTTCGATGCGTTCGTGGAGAGTGCAGTCATCCAGGAGGCTCTCATACATCTGGAACATGCTCTCGTCGGCTTCCGTGAGCACCTCCATCACCTGGTGGGCACTGAATTGCATGGAGACACGCACCGCCTCCACTGCGTCCAATAACTTCTGCTTCTCCGCAGAGACATCCTCCGAACGGACCAACTTCGCATTCTTCAATGCGTCATCCCCTGCCAAAAGCACGCAACGACCGTAGCAGACACCAGGCACAATCGGCGTGCCATACTGATAGCCTGCGTCGCTGCTATATGCGGCGGAATTCGCGGTTGCGTTCTTGCTCTCTGGCATGGTGGATTCGAGATGGAGTGAAATGGAAAAAGTGGACAGGACGATAAGCCAGATTCTGTGCACCACGCCCGAAAGCGCGGCCGACGACCATTCATCTAACGCGACCGATACCCGGAACTGTGCTTGCGCGCGACGCGGGCCGCGTCTCGTTCCCTATTTGGTCTTGCACCGGAAGGGGCTTGCCATGCCTCCTCACTTTACAGAAAGGAGCGGTGGGCTCTTACCCCGCCAGTTTCACCCTTGCCGACTCGCGCCGGCGGTCTGTTCTCTGTTGCGCTATCCTGACCGCGGGATCACCCCGCGATACCCAGCCTTTCAACTGGACTTCCTGCCCTGTGGTGTCTGGACTTTCCTCCCCGATTTGCATCGGAGCAGCCGTCTGTCGCTGTCCACTTGGATAATATAATCTGAATTTGCAGGACGGCCCCTACAGGCTACCGGCCTAACTGCCTCCCCAAAAACAAAAAAGGGACCAAAGGGTCTTTCGTCCCTTTGGTCCCTTGTGTCTCTTGGGTCTCTTTACTTCAGGTACGCTTCCACCGCGGCGGTCACCTTTTCGGGAGTGAAGCCATACTTGTCAGCCAGGACCTTATAGGGTGCGGACTCGCCGAAGTGGTCGAGACCGATGACCAGTCCCTGGCAACCCACGTACTTGCTCCAGCCCATGGTGCAGGCGGCTTCCACGGCCACGCGCTTGGTGCACTTCTTGGGCAGGACGCTCTCCTTGTACTTGTCGCTCTGGGCCTCGAAGAGATCCCAAGAGGGCATGGAGACCACGCGGACCTTCTTGCCCTTGGCGCGGAGTGCCTCGGCGGTAGCCACGCAGGCGGCCAGCTCGGAGCCGGAACCGATGAGGATGACCTCGAAGTTGGCGTCGGAGGAGACCACGTATGCGCCCTTGGAGACATCCATCTTCTTCACCACGTCGGCGGGCAGGTTGGGCAGATTCTGGCGGGTCAGGGAGAGGACCACGGGATGGTCGGCGCGCAGAGCGTATGCCCAGGCCAGCGCGACTTCGTGGGACTCGGCGGGACGCAGCAGAGTCACGCCAGGGATGCTACGGAACATAGCCAGCTGTTCGATGGGTTCGTGGGTGGCGCCGTCTTCGCCGACTGCGTAGGAGTCGTGGGTGAAGACATAGACCTCGTGGAGCTTCTGGATGGCGGCCAGACGGATGGCGGGCTTCATGTAGTCGGAGAAGACCATGAAGGTGGCGCTGAAGGGCAGCGCGTAGGTCAGAGCCAGACCATTGCAGACCAGGCCCATGCCCAGCTCGCGGATACCGAAGTGGAAGTTACGGCCAGCGCGGTTCTCGGCGGAGAAGTCGCCTGCTTCCTTCATGTAGGTGTTGTTGCTGGGAGCCAAGTCGGCGGAACCGCCCACGACGGCGGGAACCAGCTTGGAGATCACCTGCAGCATGGCGCCGGAGGACGCGCGGGAAGCCATATCCTTTTCGGGAACGGCGGCCAGCAGCTGCTTCTCCAGATCGGCGGGGATGGCCTTCTTCAGGATGGCATCCAGGAGCTTCTTGCCTTCCTTGTTGGACTTCTTCCAGGCCTCGAACTGTGCATCCCATTCAGCGGCGGCGGCCTGCTTCTCGGCAACGCACTCGGCGCAGAACTTCTTCACATCCGCGGGAACCACGAAGGACTTCTCGGGATCGAAGCCCAACGCGACCTTGGCGGCCTTCAGCTCATCTTCGCCCAGAGGCGCGCCGTGGGACTTGGCAGTGCCAGCCAGAGTGGGTGCGCCGTAGCCGATGGTGGTGGAACCGATGATGATGGTGGGTTTGTCCTTGGAGGCCTGAGCCAGAGTGATGGCGGCCTGGATCTGCTTGGGGCACTGGCCATTGATCTTCAGGACATTCCAGCCGTAGGAGGCAAAACGCGCGCCCACGTCTTCGCTCATGGCCAGGGAGGTGCTGCCCTCGATGGTGATCTTGTTGTCATCGTAGAAGAGAATCAGGTTGTTCAGCTTCAGGTGGCCCGCCAGAGAGCATGCCTCGTGGCTGGTACCTTCCATGATGCAGCCGTCACCGGACATCACATAGACCTTCTGCTGCTTGAAGAGCTCCTCGGGAGCGCCGATACGGGCGGCCAGCTGCTTCAGACCAATCGCCATACCAACGGCGCTGGCCAGACCGGATGCCAGAGGGCCAGTGGTGACTTCAACACCAGCGGTGTGGCCGTGCTCGGGATGGCCGGGGGTCTTGCTGCCCAGCTGACGGAAGTTCTGCAGATCCTTGATGCTGACATCGTAACCGAACATGTGCAGCAGGGAGTAGATCAGCATGGAGCCATGGCCCGCACTCAGCACAAAACGGTCGCGGCCAATCCAGTCGGGGCGCTTGGGATCGAAGCGGAGGAACTTGGCCCACAGGGTGAATGCCATGTCAGCGCTGCCCATGGGCATGCCGGGATGGCCGGAATTGGCCTTCTGGACACCATCGGCAGCCAGCAGACGGACGGTATTGACGGACTTCTTGAAGACTTCCTTGTTCTTGCAGCAGCAACTCATTTTCCTTTGAGCTCCTTGATGATTTGGTTAATTTTTTTGGGGGGTGTTCTTGAATGCGGGAAACGTAAAGAAAAAATCTTGGGAAAACTCCTACTCCGCGTTATCACGGAAGGCGTTCTTGGTAGGGGCGCCCATCCGGAGATAGGCGTTGATGAAGGGATCCAGGTCGCCATCCAGCACTGCGGAGACATTGGAAGTCTCGTGGCCCGTGCGCAGGTCCTTCACCAGCTGGTAGGGCTGGAGGACGTAAGAGCGGATCTGGTTGCCCCAGGCGTTGTCGCCCTTCTCCGCATCGGCCTGCTGAATGGCCGCCGTGCGCTTGTCCTCCTCGATCTGGTACAACCGAGCGCGGAGCAGATTCATGGCGATTTCGCGGTTCTGGTGCTGGGAGCGTTCCGACTGGGACGCCACCACGATGCCCGTGGGCAAGTGTGTCAACCGCACCGCGGAGGAAGTCTTGTTGATGTGCTGTCCACCCGCACCGGAGGAGTGGTAAGTATCCACACGGAGGTCCTTTTCGTTGATGACGATGTCGATGTCGTCGTCCACCTGCGGAAGCACATCCACGGAGCAGAAAGAGGTATGGCGGCGCTTGTTGGCGTCAAAGGGCGAAATGCGCACCAGCCGATGGACGCCCTTTTCTGATTTCAGGTATCCGTAGGCGAATTCGCCGGTGACAGTCATGGTCATGACCTTGATGCCGGCCTCTTCCCCCAGCTGCATGTCATTCACCAGGAATCCGAAGCCCCGCCGGTCGAACCAATGCAGGTACATGCGCTCCAGCATCCCGCACCAGTCGCAGGACTCGGTGCCGCCTGCCCCCGCGCGGATGGTAATGATGGCGTTCTTGCCATCCATCTTGCCAGAGAGAAAACTGACCAACTCCAGGCGGTCCAGGGCGGCCTCCAACTCGACGAATGCGCTCTCGGCCTCCTCGTAGAGTGGCGACTGGTCGCCCTCTTCCGCAGCCAATTCCGCCAGAGTCGCCAGGTCTTCGCTCTGGGAAACCACCTTCTGGAAGGGATCCAGGGTATTTTTCAGACGGCTGACTTCATCCACAATCGGCTGGGATTTCTCACGGGAATCCCAGAAGTCGGGACGAGTCATGGTAGCCTGAAGCAAATCTAGACGTTCGCGCTTGCCGGCGACGTCAAAGATACCCCCTCAAGTGTTCCACACGGGAAACCGTAGCGGACACTTTGCTTTGCAATTCTTCACGGGTCATCATGGTAGTCGATTACTTGAGAGTGTTGTTGACGCCGATGACCACATCGCCCTTGCCCAGGGACTCCACAATGCGGCTGGAGGGAATCACCAAGTCCTTCTTGGTGGCAATCTCCTCGCCATTCTGCTGGAGGAATGCCTCAATCTGCTCGCGATAGAGCTCCTTGATCTTGAAGCGACGGACTTTCAGCGTGGCGGTCATGGTGCCGTCTGCCACAGAGAAATCCGGCAGCACCAGCACGTCCTTCGGCTTCATGTAGCTGGTCAAATCCGCGGTCTTCGCCTGGACTTCCGCCTTCAGAAGCTTGTGGAGTTCCTCGGCATCGTGGGCCTTGCGAATGTCCTCGGGGACATTCACGCACACATAGACGCTCTTGCACTTCTCGCCAATCACGATTGCCTCGCTAATCATCGAGGAGGTCTTCACCGCGTCCTCAATGGCTTCGGGATGCAACTTCTCGCCGCCGTAGGTCACAATCATGTTGCTGTTGCGCCCATGGATGAAGAGGTATCCATCCTTGTCCAAATGCGCCACATCACCCGTATTCAGGAAGCCATTCTCCATGGTCTTGGCAGAGGCATCCGTGTGATTCCAGTAGCCCTTCATCACACACTTACCTTTCACCAACAGCTGCCCACGGAGCTCCTTGCCGAAGTTGCCTTCCTCATCCTTGAAGGTAAAATCACCGCCATTCTCGGGAGACAGCCAATCCATGAAATGGCCGCAGGACCCCAGACGGTAATCGTCAATCTGGTTGGAAGAGACCACGGGTGCGGCTTCGGTCAGCCCATAGCCCTGCAAAACCGGAATTCCCAGGAAGCTATAGAAGCTCTGGACATCCAGATCCAGGGGCGCCCCCCCCGCCACAAAGAAGCGCATCTTTCCACCCAGCCCCTGGCGGAATTTCCGGAAGACCAGCGGATCATAGAAACAGTAATGGTAAATCATGCGGAAGATACCGCCATTCCACTTCTTGCCCGCGGTGAAAATCCGGCTTGCGTTATAAATCGCGTTGTCGATGAGCTTTTTGCGCTTGGGAGGCAACGCATCGATCTTCTTGCGGATGGCGCCCATCAGCATATCCAGGATGCGGGGCACCACCAGCATCAGCGTGGGCTGGAACTTCGAGATATTTCGGGAGAAGTCCGCAATGCCATGGGCCAGGACGCAGGATGCGCCGGTGGTGGCCGTGGTCAGGACCTCGCAAGTCAACGCGTAGGCATGCCAGTAGGGCAGCAGGGAAACCAGCGTATCTGAGGCTGTGACCGAGAATGCGTGCAGCGCGCTGTCCAGATTCCACCACAGATTTCCCTGGCTCAGCATAACGCCTTTGGGCAATCCCGTGGAACCCGAGGTGTAAATCAAGACCGCGATGCTCTCCATCGACTCTTCGTGAGTGGCGTATGGCTCCTTCACCGCATTCATATCGGGGGTGACGGGCTCTTTGCCCAACGGCAGGGTATCCCAATCCACCACAGGGAAATCCCCCGCGGTCTCCTGGGCTTTCTTCAAATAGGTATCGGAAGCCAGAACCAGTTTCGGAGCGCAGTCCTTCAAGACAAAGGCCATCTCCTCGTTGCCCAGAGTCTCGCAGACCGGCACCGCAATGGCACCTAACTGCCAACAGGCAAAGAAGAAACGGAAATGATGCGCGCATTTGGCCGAAATCGCCGCCACACGCTCCCCAGGGCCGACACCGTGCGCACGGAAATAGTCCGCCCACGCCTGCACATCCGCATAGACCTGTCCAAAGGAGGAACAATGCAAATCCTTACCATCCGAGGCCTTCAAAAACACACGGCTGTTGTTCTTGATACACGACTCGGCAAACGCAATGCTTAAATGTTTACTGGCTTCCATAAGTAATTCGGGAATATAATGCCGAATCTAAACTTTACCCTACCCGATGGCGCCGCCAGGCGCCCGTAGGTGCGCCCCTCGTGTA
>DCIO01000083.1:0-9349 GCA_002315885.1 Lentisphaeria bacterium UBA1724 | reverse complement strand
GGGCGCAAGCCCGGCGAAACGAGGGGCAAGGCGGCGCAAGCCGCCGAAGGAACCCGGCGCGGGCCCGTAGGTACGCCCCTCGTGTAGCGGGCGCAAGCCCGGCGAAACGAGGGGCAAGGCGGCGCAAGCCGCCGAAGGACCCCGGCGCGGGCCCGTAGGTACGCCCCTCGTGTAGCGGGCGCAAGCCCGGCGAAACGAGGGGCAAGGCGGCGCAAGCCGCCGAAGGGGCAAAAAAAAAGCGCCCCATGCGTGAAATCGCATTTGGCGCTTTTTTTCTACACGGAAGAATTTTCCGCGATTATGCCATCTTGGCGACGCGAGCGGCCAGGCGGCCCTTCTTGCGGTCGGCCTTGTTCTTGTGGAACACGCCGGTTTTGGCGGCCTTGTCCAGCTGGCTGTAGCAGGCGCTCAGCAGCTTGACGACCTCTTCCTTGTTGCCAGCGGCGATAGCGGCGTTGAGGGCCTTCTCGCAATCATGCACCTTGGTCTTACGAGCGCGGTTGAAAGTACGCTTTCTGGCATCAGCACGCATGTGCTTTGCGGCAGAAGGCAGACGGGATGGTTTGGAATTCGCCATGGAGACTTGTCCTTTGTTTTCAGTTGATTATATGGAAAGAAATTCGCAATCTGAATTGTAAGACCGCATAATATACCAACCCTTTTGAGGTTTTCAAGTCGGTATTGTCAATGGCTGTCCTCTTGTGGAAAATGCGTCAGAAACTCCCGATGCAGGGACTTGTCCTGATATCGGTCTTCTGTGCCGACCGCCAATTCCGCAGCGCTGTACCCCGATTGGATTTCCGTGACAGTTACGGTGTTTTCGTCAACCTGGAAGAGCGCCCTCCAAGTCCGATATGCCAACCGGGTTGGATTTTTCATCAACCGGTGTCGTTTTGGGTTCAGTGGATCTTCGGAGAGCTGTTCCTGGATGAAATCCGCCAGACACTGGAGTCCCCGTTCCGCCAGCCATTCCAGCTGTGTCTTTGCGCTTGAGGAATAGCCCACCTGGAACTGTGGTTTTTCCAGGGATTCCGTCCACCCCGCCCTGGCATCGGGGAAGGCATCCGCATAAGGCAGATATGGCTTGATGTCCAGAATCGGCGTCCCGTCCAGCAAATCATGTCCTTTCACGAAGAGCGTGCGTCCCCGGACTTCCAGCAATTCCACGCAGGAAAGTCCGATGGGGTTGGGGCGATATGGGGAGCGTGTAGCGAAAACACCGATTTTGTGGTCCGTATGCCGTGGCGGCTGGACTTTCGGATGCCATTGGTCACCATTGCGGTCGAAGACGAAAACCACCCAAATCCGGGAAAATCCCGCCAGCTCCTCCAGGGCAGTCTCGAAGTCCCGTCCTGCCGCCAATTCAATCCACCCCGTGTTTTCCGAAGCCAGGATTCCCTGCCGCGGCACATCGTAGGGATACTTCGCCTGACAATGAAATGTTCCGATTTGTATGAATTCCATAGGACTAATTTGCGGGATTTCCCCATACTATAAAGCAAATGCGTATGCGTACGCGGGAAAGCGGTATTACATTAAGCATAGATTTGTTTCCACGGGGCATAGTGCCCTGTCCGAATCCGCTTAGGAAAAATCGCATCATGGCGAAAGAAAAACAAAATCGAATTTTCACGGACTACCTCATTATCGGCTCTGGACTGGCGGGTTGCACCGCCGCACTGGAAGCCGCAAAGCACGGCAAAGTGCTGATGGTGACGAAGGCCCGCGCAGAAGACTGCAACACCCGCTACGCACAAGGCGGCATCGCATGCGTCATGTCCGAAGATGACGACTCCTTCGAGGCACACGTCCAGGACACCCTGGTGGCAGGGGCGGGACTCTGCAAGGTGGATGCGGTCCGTGCCATCGTGAAAGCGGGCCCCGAGCGCATTCTGAATCTCCAGAAACTGGGCTGCCACTTCACTCTGCAGAAGGAAGTCACCCCCGAGGTCTCCGCCGCACAGGGCAACGAATTCCACCTGGGACGGGAAGGCGGGCACTCCGCACGGCGCATCCTCCATTCCGGTGACATCACGGGCCGCGAGGTCTCCGATGTGCTTCTGGCGCGCTGCCGTGAAAATGCCAATATCACCATCCTGGAAAACCACCTGGCGGTGGATCTGATCTCCACCCGCCATATCGAGTGGCAGGGAGACAATGTGTGCCTGGGCGCATACGTGATGGATACCGCCACCTCGCGCATTGACACCATCATCGCAAAATACACCTTCCTGGCAACTGGCGGTGCAGGCAAAGTCTACCTGTGCACCTGCAACCCCGACGTGGCCTGCGGAGACGGCGTGGCTATGGCCTACCGCGCCAGCGCCGAAATCTCCAACATGGAATTCTACCAGTTCCACCCCACCATCCTCTTCCACCCACACGCCAAGTCCTTCCTCATCTCCGAGGCAGTCCGCGGTGAAGGCGCTGTCCTGAAAATCAAGAAGGGCAATGACTATGTGCCCTTCATGGACAAGTATCACAAACTTGCCAGCCTGGCACCACGGGATATCGTGGCACGGGCCATCGACAACGAACTGAAGCGCACGGGTCAGGAATGCGCCTGGCTGGATATCCGACACAAGTCCGAGGAATTCCTCAAGGCACGCTTCCCGAACATCTTCGCGGAATGCCTGAAATTCGGCATCAACATGGCCAAGGACCTGATTCCCGTGGTCCCCGCGGCACACTACTGCTGCGGCGGCGTCCGCACCGATGTGAATGGCGTCACCAGCGTGGCGAATCTCTACGCCATCGGCGAATGCGGTTGCACCGGCCTCCATGGCGCAAACCGACTGGCTTCCAACTCACTGCTGGAAGCCATGGTGGTCGCCAATTTCGCCGTCCAGCACGCGGTCTCCCATAAGGACGAACCACACTGCGGCATCACCCCAGAGATGATTCCCGACTGGGAAAGCGGCAATGCGGTGGACTCTGACGAACAGATCGTCATCACCCACAATTGGGACGAAATCCGACGGCTGATGTGGGACTACGTGGGCATCGTCCGCAGCAACAAACGCCTGGAACGCGCCAAGTCCCGCATTCGAATGATCCGCAAGGAAATCGAGAAATACTACTGGAATTTCCTGCTGACTCCCGATCTGGTGGAACTGCGAAACCTGGCCAGCGTCGCCGAGATGATCATTGACGCCGCCGCCGCGCGCCAGGAATCCCGGGGACTGCACTACAACCTGGACCACCTGCCCGCCGCGGATCCCTCCAGCCAAGGCAAGGACTCCGTCCTCCGTATGCCACAGAAATTCGAATTGCGCTTCCAGTAGCCCAAGTCGTATTCGTGGACACAAGACATTTTTCTTCCCCATATTACAAACACAAAATTAGGAGACTCTCCCTATGCTTCGATGCCCCAAATGCGGTACTGATAACCTCTTGAGCGCCGTCTTCTGCCGTGGATGCGGTGAACGTATGAACCTGGATGAAATCAAACCCGATGATTTCGCCAATATCGGCACCAAGAAGGACAACAACACCATGCAGAATATCATCGGTGGCGCTATTATTGCAGTCCTGCTCATCGGATTCATCATCGGCTTCTGCTTCCCAAGTTTCGGTGTCCCTGGCACCACGGAAGACGGACAGAAAGCCGCACTGGAGAAGTATCTCGGAGCCCCCTCCGGCACCTTCACCGACCAGGAAATCACCGACCTCTGCAATGCCATGCTGGCACGAAAGGATGTCTCCGATGGCCATAAGGTCAAGAAAATCGCCGTGACTTGCAATGATGACGGCACGGTCAACACCTACGTCAGCGTCTCCTTCTGGGGCTTCCTGCCTGGCACCGTCAAGTGCTGCTGCAATGTCAATGCGGATGACACCGTCGGCCTCAACGGCGGCGGCGTGAAAATCGGTCTGTTGCCCTTGCCTGCAGGCATGGAGGAGTCCTTCTTCTGGCCCGTCCGTAGCGCCTGCAGCACTGCCATGAGCGACCTGAACACCAAGGTCAAGGAAATCAAAGTCTCCGCGGGACAGGCCGAAGTCAAACACGGCCGCGTCAAGCTCGACGACTAAACCACTCCCCCGAAACCATTGTCGCCGAGTGCCCTCCCCGCTCGGCGATTTTCGCGTACACCCCCCAAAAAACATTTCCATTCGGCATCGTTCCGAATTGAAAAAGAGGGGGCAATGGGGATACCTCCCCCTCCTACATTAAGCCTTAAGCATCAAGCATTAAGCATTGAAAAAGAGGGGGCAAGGGGGATACCTCCCCTCCTACATTAAGCATTAAGCATCAAGCATTAAGCATTGAAAAAGAGGGGGCAAGGGGGACACCTCCCCCTCCTACATTAAGCATTAAGCATCAAGCATTAAGCATTTTTTCACGCCTATGAGCACACAATATGCCAATGTGGTCTTAGACCAGCGTCCTGCCCCCCACGCCTGCCTTGTCCGCCATGTGGGTGACTCCATCCGTATCACACTGACCTCGAATCATCCCATGCAGGGAAAGGCCTTCGTGCGTACGAACCTGGGGAATGCCGCCATCCAGCGTCTGGAGACCATCTATGCGGTGGAGATGGGCACCGAACCCCTGGGTCGTGACTGGTCCGACCTGGCTATGCGAAAGCTCACGGCGAATCTCTACGAAATCCGTCTGCCCCTGACCGAAGTGGGCCTCTTTGAATTCAAGTGCTTCTTCCAATTGGACGGCACGGGAGAAATCATCTGGCCACGTGGTGACAACGCCCATATCAAAGTCATTACCGCACTAGGTGCAGCGGACAACACGATCTACAACGCATTCGTACGCCAATTCGGCAAAAATATCCAGGGCGACGCCGGCAACGACGCCATCCAGGAAGCCGCCGCACTCCTGGACAAGGCGAATTTCACCGTCATTCCCCCCAGCGGGACCTTCCGTGCCTTCAAATCCAAGCTGGATGTGATCATCAACCAGATGGGCTTCCGTATTCTGCAATTCCTGCCCATCCATCCCACCCCCACAGTCTATGCACGCATGGGCCGTTTCGGAAGCCCCTTCGCCCCATTGGATTTCCTGGATGTGGACCCCGCCATGGCGGAATTCGATCAGCGCACCACGCCCCTGGAGCAATTCCAGGAAATCGTGGACCAGATTCACGCACGGCGGGCAATGGTCTTCCTGGATCTGCCCATTGACCACACCGGCTGGGCAAGCGTCCTGCAATCCCACCACCCCGAGTGGTTCAAGCGCACCAACGATGGCGCCTTCGAGAGCCCCGGCGCCTGGGGCGTCGTCTGGGCGGACCTCTGCAAATTGGATTTCAACCACAAGGATTTGTGGAAACGCCTGGCGAGCATCTTCATCAGCTGGTGCCAGCGGGGTGTCGACGGCTTCCGTTGCGATGCGGGATACATGATTCCCGCACCCGCCTGGAAATACATCGTGGCGAAAGTCCGCCAGCAATTCCCCGACACGATTTTCTTCCTGGAAGGACTGGGCGGCGGGATGGACGCCACCACGGCACTCCTCAACGGCGCAGACCTGGATTGGGCATACTCGGAATTCTTCCAGAACTACTCCAAGCAGGAACTCCAGAAAAATGTGGAATTCTCCATGGGATACTCCAATGCACATGGCGCGCTGGTGAATTTCGCCGAAACCCACGACAATGACCGCCTGGCGGCAAAATCCCCCGCCTGGGCAAAACTCCGCGTGACCATGGCCGCACTCTTCTCACCCGCGGGATGCTTCGGCATCGCCAATGGCGTTGAATGGTATGCCACCGAAAAAATCGACGTCCACGGCGCGAGATCCCTGAATTGGGGCGCCAAGGAAAATATGGTGGATTGGATTGCCATGCTGACGAATTTGCTGAAGAAACACCCCGCATTCTGGGGCACCGCCACCTCACGGGTGCCTTACGGCGCAGATGGCATTGACGCGGTGGGACTCCTCCGAATCCCCATGGAAGACCTGGAACACAGCCTCATGGTAGTCGCATGCACGCGCACCGATGCGGGCGGCTCCTTCAAATGGCATTTCGAGGAATTCGATGCGGGCACCATGCCCATCGACCTGCTGACCGGAAAGGCCGTCCCCGCTACCCTGGATCAGTGCCTCTATCGCATCAACCTGAAGCCAGGCCAGGTGGTCTGCCTCTGCAAACCCGGCATGCAGACTCCGAAAGATACCCCATACAACGCCATCGAACGACAGATTCTGCGCTCCATCGCCCTGCGCCTGCGAGTCGCCATCTACGGCAATGGCGACCTGGTCAAGACCAATGTGGAAGAAGAGGCATTCCAGCTCTTCCAGAACCCCTGGAAATTCCTGCACGATCTGCTGCAGGGCACCCAGGATATCCCCATGGTCCAGTGGAGTCCCGACAGCGATATGACCAGACCCCTGCTTCTGCCTGCGGATTTCTACCTCATCGTCGTCTCGGAAAAACCCTTCATCGCCGCAATGGACCTCAAGGGCACCCTCCGCCAGAAGTACTACTCCGCACCCATGTCCAACGGAAAGCACTTCGCTCTCTTCCTGCCACCGAAACAGAAGGTCACCCGGGAAACGCCGATGCTTCTGCGGATGTGCATCTTTGGCGAAGGTGGTCAACCAAAGCGCTTTGCCTCGCCGTTGACTCTGCTGCCCATCGATGTCCAGCCCACCCTCTCCCGACGCATCACCCACCAGGAACTGACACACCGCCATTGCGCCCTGGCCACAAATATCCGCGGCAGCTACGGCCATGTCCGTGGCATGTGGGGAAATCTGGAAGGGCACTACGATGGCATGCTGGTGGCAAACCAGTGCCCCGATTTTCCCGCGGACCGCACGGTGGTCCTGGCACGCATGCGCACCTGGCTGATTCACCACGACTACGCCCAGGAAATCAACTTCAATTGCCAGCTGGATTTCTCCGTCATCGGAAAGAATGCGGCTGCGTGGCATTTCATCGTCCCCAGCGGCATGGGTGGCAATGCGTATATCACCATCAAATACGAACTGGACCCCGAAAAGAATCTCTGCCGGCTCCTCTTCACCAGATGCCCACCACCCGAAGAAAGCGACATCTTCAAATCCATGGATGCGGATTCGCCCATCACGCTGCTTCTGAGACCCGATGTGGATGACGCGTGCAACCACAATCCCACTCTGGCATACAAGGGCGCAGAACACGACTTCCCCAGACGGGTCACCGCGCAAAGCGATGGCTTCCTCTTCCAACTCTCCAGCGGGAATCGCCTGGAAAGCCGCGCCAGCCGCGGATGCTTCCAGAAGGATGACGAATGGGCATACAGTGTCCACGGAAAAATGGAAGAAGAGCGGGCGTTGCAGGCGGACCGGGACCTCTACAGCCCGGGTTACTACCGCGTCCAACTCACCCAGTGCGAGACCGCAGTCCTGGAATTCGCACTCCTCACCCCCGAAGAGCCCCCACTGGCAGTTCCCGCAGAACCCAAGGCCCCCCTGCCCTTCCACGAACCACACTCGCAAATCCCACTGCGGGAGGCACTGGAAAATGCCATGGACGCCTTTGTGGTCCAGCGCAAGCCCCTCAAGACTGTCATCGCTGGCTATCCCTGGTTCCTGGATTGGGGCCGAGATACTCTCATCTGCCTGAGAGGACTCATCGCCTCTGGACGGCTGGAGGACTCACTGGCCATCATCAAGCAATTCGCTTCCTTCGAGGAAAAGGGCACCATCCCCAATATGATTTCGGGAAATGATGTCTCCAACCGCGAAACCACTGACGCGCCTCTCTGGCTCTTCAATGCCGTGGCGGAATACATCAAGGCAGTCGGACAGGAGAAAGCCCAGGAAGTACTGTCCATGCAGTGCGGCGACCGCACCCTCCTGGATGTCCTCAAGAGCATTGTGATGAATTACAAGAAGGGCACCAACAACGGCATCTACGTGGACAAAGAGAGCATGTTGGTCTTCAGCCCCGCACATTATACCTGGATGGACACCAACTACCCCGCCGGCACGCCACGACAGGGCTATCCCATCGAAATCCAGGCGCTGTGGTTCCAGGCACTGCAATTCCTGGCGCAACAGACCAAGGAAGAGAGCTACCAGGCCGACGCGGACGCCGTCAAGGCATCCATCCTCAAATACTACCCCTCCAAGCCTACCGTGGGACTGGCGGATTGCCTCCATGCCAACCCAGGAACTCCCGCGGCACGAGCCGTGGCGGACGACGCATGCCGCCCCAACCAGATCTTCGCCTTGACCGCATCTGGACTCATCGAGGACAAGCGGCTCCGGGAGACCATCATCGACGCCGCGGGACACCTGCTGGTGCCTGGCGCCATGAGAACCCTGGCCGACCAAAAGGTGGACTACAAGCTACCTATCTACAACGACGGAAAACTCCTCAACAACCCCGAATATCCCTACTGGGGAGAATACAAGGGTGACGAGAATACCCGCCGAAAGCCCGCATACCACAACGGCACCGCCTGGCCCTGGCTCCTGCCTTCCTTCTGCGAGGCCATCATCATGACCTACGGCGATGTGGCGAAGCCCACCGCGTTGGCACTCCTGCACACCACCGCATCACTCATGCGACGCGGTTGCGTGGGACATCTGGCGGAAATCGTGGATGGCGACTACCCCAACGCCACCCGCGGTTGCAGTGCCCAGGCCTGGAGCGTCACCGAGGCGTACCGACTCCTGAGAATGCTGGATTAGGACACACACGCCATGACTGTCAAGACGTATATCTTTGACATGGATGGCGTGCTCCTGGACTCCATGCCACTCTGGGAACACCTGGGTGAGGAGTTTCTGAAAACCAAAGGGAAGACTCCCCTCCCGGGCTTCCAGCAGAAAATCCTCTTCCTATCCATGCCCCAGGCAGCGAACCTCCTGCGGGAAGAATACGGCATCCAGGGAACCGACGAGGAAATCATCGGCGGCATCGACGCACTGGCCGCGGAGTTCTACCGCACCACCGCACCCCTGAAGGACGGCGTCATACCCGCCCTGGAACGACTCGCCGCACAGGGCATCCGATGCGTCATCGCCACCGCTTCCGACCGATACCTGGCGGAAGCGGCGCTGGACCGCACCGGCATCAAGCATTTCTTCACAAAAATCTATACCTGCACCGAGCTGAAGCTCTCAAAGGACCACCCAGAGTGCTTCCTGAAAATATTGGAGCTGGAGGGCATCACACCTAACCAGGCAGTCGTCGTGGAAGACGCAATCCATGCAATCCGCTCCGTCCACGCCGCAAATATCCCTGTCCTGGCGCTCTACGACCACTCCAACGACGCCCATTGGGACGAAACCAAACGCCTGGCATCCCGCGCACTCCTCTCCTGGAACGAATTCTAGGCTTCCTAGGCTTCCTAGGCTTCCTAGGCTTCCTAGGCTACTTCGACGGCGGGGACGCCG
>DCIO01000070.1 GCA_002315885.1 Lentisphaeria bacterium UBA1724 | reverse complement strand
TAGGAAGCCTAGGTAGCCTAGGGAGCCTAGGTAGCCTAGGAAGCCTAGGAAGCCTAGGAAGCCTAGGGAGCCTAGGGAGCCTAGGAAGCCTAGGAAGCCTGTATGCTGACGAGGAGGTATTCCCATTCACCCCTCCGTGAAACAGACCGAATTTGTCTTCTTTGGTCTTTTGGTAACTTTTCTGCTGGAAGGAATTATGATGGGATATATTGAAACAAAACTTCCATCAGAACGACAAAAGGGAAGGGGAAAGACACATGAACGCAAAAAATGGATTGGAACTCACACCTCAGCTCCGCAATGCCATCATCGCAAAACGACTCTCACTGGGGTTGACTTACTGCGCACTGGGGAGATTCCTGGGCGTGTCCTGGGCTACCGTCCGAAAATGGGAACAGGGACGGGTGAAAATGTGCCATGTCAGACATAGACTGCTTATCCGCGAATTCCTAAAGGGATACTATGATGAAAATTTCCATAACTCCATGGATGCTAAAAATATCGGCGCCTATATCCACGAAGTCCCTACCGATATCGTGGAATGCCTCCAAAGATTCCAAAACTCACACCGTATCCTCCGAGCAAGACCCGATCTCCAGATGAAACTCCTGGCCAGCGCGTTCACCGCAGTCAAAAAGACACTCCATACTCTCCTGGGGGTCCCAGATCTCTGAAAAACTCCCCGTCACTTGGTAAAAAAATATCTTCCGGGACGGGAAGTCTGGGATTTACTCATTACATTAAATGCAGTTTACAGTCATAGTGGACGCTATGGCGCATAGATCCATCACTTGATTTTTGGAGGAATAGAAAGATGGCAAGCCGTATCATTTTGAATGAGACTTCCTATTTTGGCAAGGGCGCGATTAACGAGATTGCGTCTGAGATCAAGTCCCGTGGTTGCAAGAAGGTCATGCTTTGCACGGACCCCGACCTGGTGAAATTTGGTGTTGCGACGAAGGTCACGGATGTTTTGGACAAGGCTGGCATTGCGTACAAGGTCTACACTGGCATCAAGGCGAATCCCACGATTCAGAATGTCCAGGAAGGCGTTGCTTTCTGCAAGGCCGAAGCGGCAGATGTGCTGGTTGCGGTTGGTGGTGGCAGTGCCATTGACACCTCCAAGGCCATCGGCATCATCATGACGAATCCCGAGTTTGCGGATGTCCGCAGCCTGGAGGGTGTTGCCCCCACCAAGAAGCCCTGCCTGCCCATCATCGCGGTTTCCACCACCAGCGGTACTGCCGCCGAGGTGACCATCAACTACGTCATCACCGACGTGGAGAAGCACCGCAAGTTCGTCTGCGTGGATCCCCACGACATTCCCGTTGTTTCCATCATTGATCCCGACATGGTGATGTCCATGCCCAAGGGGCTTTGCGCCGCCACTGGTATGGATGCGCTGACCCATGCCATCGAGGGCTATATCACCAAGGCAGCCTGGGATTTGACCGACATGCTCCACATCACCGCCATCAAGATGATTGCGAAGTATCTGCGTGACTCCGTCAACAAAGATGCCACCGCCCGCGAGAAGATGGCCATCGCCCAGTATATCGCCGGCATGGGCTTCTCCAATGTGGGTCTGGGTATTGTCCACTCCATGGCACACCCCCTCTCCGCGGTCTATGACACTCCTCACGGTGTCGCATGTGCCGCAATCCTCCCCACTGTCTTGGAGTACAATGCTCCCGCTACCGGCGAAAAGTACAAGGACATCGCCATCGCCATGGGCGTCCAGGGCGTCGAGAAGATGACCCAGGAGGAATATCGCAAGGCATGCGTGGACGCCGTCCGCAAGCTGGGCCAGGACGTGGGTATCCCACAGCACCTCTCTGAGGTGGGCGTCAAGGAAGCAGACATCGACTTCCTGGCGGATTCCGCCATGGCGGATGCATGCACCCCCGGCAATCCCAAGGATCCCACCAAGGCCGACGTGGTCGCACTCTACAAGTCCATGCTCTAATTCCATAGGCTATTAGACGAAAAAGAAGCGCCCCGCAGGGAAAAATATCCTCTGCGGGGCGTTTTCATATATTCTTGTATATCTTGATAGATAATACTATTTGCTAAGCACCGTGGCGCTTGAGCCACTTCTTGATTGCCGTAAGACGGTGAGAGATGGTGGAGTCAATGTAGGAGGGGTCCTTCCCCAGCAGTTTCGCCGTTTGGACTCGGGAGTAGCCATTGTCGTAGATATAGGCAAAGGCTAGTGTCGCAAGAGGTGACTTGGCCTTCTTTTCCACAGCCTTCCTGGCGCGACAAATCCATTTCAACTGCTCTTCACGCTTTGCAGACAGTTCCTCAACTTCGTTGTAGTCAACGCCGATTTCATTGTAAATGCCAATGTCCTCAACGCTAACCAACTGAATACACCTCTTCGCATTTTGAGCACGGTGGATATCTCGCGCAAGGTTCTTGGCAATTGTGCCAAGATAGTTCTCCAAAGAGCCTTGCTTGCAGTCGTAAAAGAGCTTTTTCTGACTGACTTTCTTCGCCAGCTTATGGGTGATCTCGTCACCCTCTACATTGCCAAGTCCAAATGAAATCGCAATGCTTTCAAACAACTTGTGAAAACTGTAAATCTCTTCAGGGGTCAACACATGGGACGGAATCATATTTTGCTTGGAAGAGTTACGAGACATTAGATCTCCTTAGTTGGTGTTTGAGAAAAATACCCCCGAGGAAGAGACAAAATCCCCCCCCGAAGCACTGGTTCATGACGAAAAATCCCCCCCCTCTAGCCCACGCTATCCTTGAAAACACATCCGACGTAGAGACAAAAATCCCCCCCAAGTCGAATGCCTAAAACAAACGAATCACGTGGACGAAAAAGCCCCCCTGGAGACCCTCGGGAGAAAAAAAGGGCCAGGAAGCTAAAGATTCAGAAAACAGATCTAGGAAAAAAGCGAAAGAAACTGAAAATCAGCTTAATCGCTCCGCCGCCGCAAGACCTGCGTTAACTGAATACTTCTGTAGAAAAATAAAACTTTGCATGGTGTCACTCCTTCTATGACGTTAATCGCAGGTGGATAATCCTTCGGAATCGTCTCATCCGGTCACCACGACCGGCGTTCCGAAACTATTCAATTTTTCGGCAATGGAGTTACTTTAATTCATTTTTTTCATTTGTCAAGTTAATTTTTTCAAAAAAATGAAAAAAAGACAAAAAAAGAATTTTCGAAAAATTTTTTAAAAAGAGTGATAGATTTTCGATTTTTCTTCGTATATAGGCAGGAACCATGAAAAATTTTCCTTTTCTTTGTTTCCAGAATACAGCCTCGTCATTCATTGAGATAATACGAACATTATTATCATTCTACTTTCATAATATAACTGGACTTTCCAGGCTATTTACCCAGGGGATTTATCTTTCAATTGCTTTGAGAATATGTAGAATGTTTCTCTATTTTATCAAAAGAAAGCAATAAATAATAAAGAAATTTTCTTTACTTTGTCTTGCAATTTTAAAAGATATCATTATGGTATTGTTGTGTTCCGGAATGGTCTGGGATATGAACAAAGGAGGAAACGACCATGGCGAGTGTGAATTTGAATGTGAAGTTGGATTCCAACATCAAGAAGGAAGCGGAGAAAGTCCTGGGTGATTTGGGCTTGAACATGTCTTCCGCGGTGAACTGTTTCCTGCGTCAGGTGATACGCACCCAGGCCTTGCCTTTCTCTCTGAGCCTTCAGGTTGGCGAGAGCAAATTCAGCGTGGGTGGTGAAGTGACCCCTGACAAGGACGAGGAAGCCCCGAAGGCCGCGGAGGAAGCCCCTGCCGCTGAGGCGGAGAAATAGTCTCTTTCTGGAAAATCGCCTCTCTGGCTAGTTGAAAAAGTCGCCGATTGTGGCACATTATAGGCCGTGTCGAGTGGTCCCGTAGCTCAGCGGTTAGAGCAGGTGACTCATAATCTCTTGGTCGCTGGTCCGAATCCAGCCGGGACCACCAAAAATTTAACCCTCTGTAAGTCGATGACTTGCGGAGGGTTTTGTTTTTTGAGGAATCACCTCGGGAGACTGAAAACGCTATACGCACTGCGCTACGATGCGTACGGTGCTTCCTGGGGCGGGGTGTTTCACGAAATTGCCGTCGATTGCCGTGCCATCCACGGTCAGTTTCACGGTGGGACCGCTCTTGTGGTCGGGATTCTTGACCTCGATGAGGTAGCGGACACCCGCCAGAGTGCGTTCCACGGTGTAGCCGTCCCATTCTGGGGGAATGCAAGGCACAATTCGCAGACCTCCCTTTTCGGGGCGGATGCCCAGCAGGAATTCCGTGGCGGTGCGGTAAATCCACGCAGCGCCGCCCGTCAGATGGGAGAGTGCGGCTTTGCCGAAGGAGGCGTTGTCGGGTCCATAGCACCATGACGCGAAGGCGTAGGGTTCCCGCTCGTAGAGGTCCGCATTGTCGCTGGAGCGCCGCTGAGGCATGATGTGGTTGAAGTATTCCCAGGCGCGCTGGGCATTCCCCTGCATGGCTTCGGCGATGATGGCCCAGTTGTTGGCGTGGTAGAAGAGGCCCGCATTTTCACCCGCGCCGGGGACATTTCCGCAGTATCGGTTGCCGTCCAGCAGTTTTGTGAAAGGCGGTTCGTAGAGTCTCAGGCCGTACTGGCTGTTCAGGCGCTGATAGACGCTATCCAGGGCCTGCTTGATGTGCTCGGGCCTCAGGGTGCCCGCAATGGCGGCCCAGGTCTGGGTGTTCATGAAGAGCTTCCCTTCCTCCTTTGCCGCACCCCCCATGTAGTCCTCGGGGAAGAGCAACCGCCGATACCAGGCGCCATCCCATACCAGCGGGCTCTCCAATGCCTGGCTGAATTCCCGAATCTTGCCCTCCAGGTAGGCGCGCTCAGTGGTCTCGGAGGCGTCCAGCAAGCCCAAAAGCACCTTCGCCGCGACGATATACTGCTCCGCTACCATGACGCTCTCGCCACTGTCCAGAATTGCGCTGACGACGACCAGCTGGTCGTTCCAGTCACAATTGAAAAGCTTGGGCAGGCCGTGGACGCCAGTCTGCTCGCCGGTGAAGTGCATGCCACGCAGAAGAAGTGCCTGGACGGTGGAGGGCTCTCCTTCGTAATCCAGGACGGGGTGCTGCAGGAAATCCCAATCGCCCGTCTCGCAGACATATTTTGCCACGGTGAAGACGCCCCATACGATGGAGTCGCAGCGGATGTAGTCGGGGCAGGAGCATTTGAAATTGGCGGGGTCGATGAAGTGTGTCGCCTGGCCGCTCTTGCGGATGGAACGCATCAGCAGGAGGATGTTTTCCTTGGTCTCCTCCGGGAAGAAGAGCGCGCCGGACATGATGTCCTGCATGGTATCCCGGAAGGTCTTTGAGGTGTCGCAACCCGTATGGCGCTGGGAGATGGAACGCCCGCAGCGCATGGTGGTCTTGATGTTCTTGGGCAACCACACATTCAGCATCTCGTTCAGCTCTCCGTCGGGAGTCTTCACCTGACAGCGATTCAGCCGCTCGCGCCACCAGGCCTCGAAATCCGCCGCGGCGGCATCCACCGCCCCAAAGTCGTCATATTTCCGCAACAACGCCGCGCCCTCCTCCAGCTTCGGAGAGGCAGTCAGCTTGACGATGACGCGCTCCGATGCGCCTGGCGCCAGCCGGAAATCCAGCCGGAAACAGCCGCAGATGCAGAAACCCGCCCCAGGCACCTCGGAGTTGTGGAGTACGCCGCTCTCCAGTGCCTCGGGGTCGGCCTCCGCCCGGCAGCGCCCCATGAAGCGATCGCGGCTCATTTCGTAGGAAGCGAAGGGCTTGGAGGCGTTGAAGAGGGTGTAGCCCTTGTGGGGTGCCTCATAGGCGAAGTAGTCCAATCGCAAAGCACCCAGTTCTTTGTCATAGAACCCCGTCATCTGGTTCCCGCAGAATTGGTAGTAGAGCACTTCCTTGGGCACATCCCGCATGGCGAAATCCTGGTAGGGGAATGCGGAGAAGACCGCTTCTTCCTGGCGGTTGTTGGTGAAGGTGATGTCCCACAGCATCACGGGATCTTCACGGGGAATCATGTATCGCACTTTCACGCCCAGGCCATTCTTCTCGGAATCGAAGGTGGTGTAGTAGAGGCCATGACGGCACTCGTAGCGGTCCAGGGGCGTGCGAGTAGGCATGAAGGAGGGCGTCCAAAGGGAATTCCCATCCTTGACATACAGGAAGAATCCCGGGTTGTCCTCGGGTTGCGCCATGAATTGATAGCGCGTCAGCCGTCCCGTATGGGGCTGCTTGTACCAGACCGTCCCTCCTGCACGATTGGAGACGAATGCGTCCAAATCCGAGACACCGCCCAGGTAGTTGATCCAGGCGCGTGGCGTCAAGGGCGAGGTGACTACGTATTCGCTGTTTTCGGAGTCAAAATAGCCGTAGGGATTGCCGTTGGAAGTCGCAGTATTCATAAAATCGGGGTGCCTTTGCTGAAGAGTGGATGGTATCGCACAGAAAACATAAGGAAATCATTGATATTATAATATGAAGACGACATAGTTTTCCCATAAGAAGGACAATCTTCACAGAACTTTCACAAAAAAACATGCAACCAGTCAAACTTTTGATTGTGGGATGCGGTGCCCGCGGCGCTGGCTATGCCCACTACACCACCATGTATCCCGAAAACGCCCAGATTGTGGGTGTGGCGGATCCCGATGACGAACGACGAAACCGCATCGGTGACGTGGGAAAGGTCCCCCCGGAATTCCGTTTCAGCACTTGGCAGGACGCCGCGCAAAAGCCACGCTTTGCGGATGCGGTGCTGATTTGTACCCAGGATGCCATGCACGAGGAACCCGCAGTGGCCTTCGCCAAACTGGGCTACCATATCCTGCTGGAAAAACCCATGGCGCCCGAGCCAGAGGCCTGTAAGCGCATCGTACAGGCCGCAAAGGACGCGGGGATTCTCTTTGCGGTGTGCCATGTCATGCGCTACACCGCTTATACCCAGAAGTTGAAGGAGCTGCTGGATAGCGGCGTCATAGGGGAGATCGTCTCCATTCAGCATCTGGAACCCGTGGGCTACTGGCACCAGGCGCACTCCTACGTCCGCGGCAACTGGCGTCGGGAGGACGAATCCAGTTCCATGCTCCTGGCCAAGAGCTGCCACGATGTGGATTGGCTCCGTTATATCATGGGTCGCCCCTGCAAGCAAATTCAGTCCTTCGGGTCATTGATACACTTCCGCCCAGAGAATGCCCCCGCTGGCGCAGGAAAACGCTGCATGGAATGCCCTGCGGAAATCGAGAGCCACTGCCCCTATTCCGCCATGAAAATCTACCTGCGGGACCGCTACGACAAGGGGCGCCGCCTCTGGCCACTGGATGTACTGACTCCCGATGTCACCGCAGAAAATCTCCTGGCCGCCATCAAGACCGGCCCATACGGACGCTGTGTCTACGCCTGTGATAATGATGTGGTGGACAACCAGGTGGTGAATCTCTTCTTCGACAACGGCACCACCGCCTCCATGACTATGACCGCGTTCACCGAACACTCTGGACGCCTGACGCGTATCTTCGGCACCAAAGGTTCCATCGATACCGATAGCGAAATCATCCGCATCACCGATTTCGCCACGGACCAGACCCAGGTCATCAATACGGGCGTGGAAAATGACGGCGGTATCCTCAGTGGACACGGTGGCGGAGATCTGGCGCTGATGGAGCGTTTCGTCCGAGCGGTCGCTACCAACGACCCGTCGCTGATTCTTTCGGGCACAGACGACACCCTGGAAAGCCACCTGATGGTCTTTGCCGCAGAGAAATCCCGCCACACGGGTACCGTCCAGTCCCTCTAAAGGCATTTCATAATACGATAGCAGAAGGCGCATGCTCTCATGGGCGTGCGCCTTTTTGGGTTTATCAAAATCCCAGAAAGTCACAAAAAAGGCAAAAAATCCTCTTGATTTTGGAAAAGAAAAGATGATAATATCAATGTTTCCGCATTAATGACGAGGAAAAATAACACCAACCCAAACAAAGAACTGCTATGAAAAAGTCCTTTACTCTGATTGAATTGCTGGTCAGTTGAT
>DCIO01000071.1 GCA_002315885.1 Lentisphaeria bacterium UBA1724 | reverse complement strand
CGTAAGCCCAGCGAAACGAGGGGCAGGAATCATGAATTGCGGAGCAATTCCTTGGCATGCGCGGTAGCCGTCGCATCCGACGCATCGGCACCCAGCATCCTGACGATTTCCTGCACACGGGCTTTCCCCGTCAGGGGGTGCATCTCCGTGATGGTGCGGTCGTCTTCCACGCGTTTTTCCACTAGGAAGTGCTGGTCTCCTGCCGCGGCAATCAACGGCAGATGGGTAATGGAGAAGACCTGGTGTTTATTGCCGACGGCGTGGAGTTCCTCGGCAACGGCAGAGGCGGTCCGCCCGCCGATATTGGCGTCGATTTCGTCAAAGACCAACACAGGCACATCATCCACTTCGGAAAGCACCGTCTTGATGGCAAGCATGACACGTGCCACTTCGCCGGAGGATGCCGCCAAACGCAAAGGCGCGATGTCCTCGCCCTGGTTTGGCGCAAAGAAGAATTCCACCGCATCCGCCCCCGTAGCACCGGGCGTGGCAGGCGTAACACGTACCTCAAAGAGCGCCTTCAGGAAGCCCAGGTGCTTGAGTTTCTCCGTGATGGCGGGCGCCAAGGTCTCCGCGGCCTTCTGACGCAACGCCGTCAACTTCTGGCAGGCGGCGGAATGTCCCTTCAGTGCAGTTTGTTCCCGTCCACGCAGGGCTTCCAAATCCGCCACACGGCTGGCGGCTTTGGACAGGCGCTGTCGGAGTCGTTCTCCCGTGGCAATCACATCCGCCACGGTGGGACCATAACGGCGTTTCAGCTTCTGGATGAGCTCAATGCGCTCATCCATCTCATGCAAGGCCTCCTGGTCGAAATCCAGAGTCCCGGCGTAGTCCTCCAACTCGCTTCCCAGGTCATTGAGGTCGTTGGAAATGCCATCCAGTCGTTGCAGGAACTCCTCGCCTTTCTGCGGATCAAGCTGGGCCAGTTCCTCTGCATTGCGAATCCAGGGCACCAGTGCATCCACCAACGAATTCTCGCCTTGGGAAATGCCCTGTGAGAGCATCCCCGACAGCGCCTGAATCCGCGCGGCATTGGCCACCAGGCGGTGACGCGCCAAAAGCTCCTCCTCTTCGTCGGGAAGGAGTGCCGCGTCATCGATTTCCTTGAGCTGATGTGCCAGCAGGGATTGTTCTTCGGGATTCAGTCCTTCCTGAAGCAGTTCATCCAACTCCTTCCGGCAGGACTGGAGTTCCTTCCAAGCCGTCGAGACCTCATCCAACGCCTTGTCGTGTCCTCCGAAGAGATCCAGCAGCCGTAGTTGCTTGGAAGGCGCCAGCAGGGAGTGGCTCTCGTTGGGGCCATGGATGTCGATGAGGATGTCACCGAATTCCTTGAGGATGGCCGCCGTAACCGGTGAGCCGTTCACAAATGCCCGGGAGCCGCTTTCCGTGACAGTGCGCCTCAGAAGCAGCCGTCCCTCATCCCGTTGCGGCAAGCCGAATTCCTCCAGTTTGGCATCCACTGCCGCCTGGATTGCAGGGGCGTCCTTGTCAATCAGGAAGGTCCCTGCCACTTCGCAGGAGGTGGCGTCCTTTCGGATAAGTGAAGCCGCCGCCCTGCCCCCCGCCAGGAGCTTCAGCGCACCCAGGATGAGGGATTTACCCGCGCCGGTTTCACCGGTCACCGTGAGAAATCCCTCCCCGAAGTCCAACTGGAGCTCCGTGACAAGCACCAGGTTTCGGATGAAAAGCGATTCGAGCATTTGTGGAGAAGCAGTTGATTACGAGACTACTTATTGCCAACGGCAAGACCGTTCTCGGTCATGTACTTGTAGCTCATCTCCAGGGCCTTCCACATCTCCACGGAGCAGTAGTCCAACTCGACGATGATGGCTTCCACATGCTCGGGAGTGGCCTTCACCAACTCGGGGATGGGCAGAGTGCCAGTGCCCAGGGGCAGCAATTCGATGGGCTGGTCCAGCAGGCCATTCTTGTAGCCCGCATCGCCTTCCGCCTTCTTCTGCTCGCAGATACCGTCCTTCATGTGCAGAAGAACCGTGCGGTTACCAAATTTCTTCAGCATTTCCACGGGGTCTTCCTTGCCGTAGTTGGTGGACCAGAAGCAGTCGATCTGGAATTTTACGCCCTCGGGAATCATCTCGCGGTAGATTTCGTAGCCCAGACGCCCATCGAAGCGCTGGAACTCAAACCAGTGGTTGTGCTGGAAAAGCTCGTAGCCATTGCGGTTCAGGACCTCATACATCTTCGTGGTGTTCTCCGCCGCCTGCTTGATGGAGTCCAGATCCTTGAAGTTGTTGGTGCCATAACCACAAACCACACGCTTCAGCCCCAACTCGTCAGCGATATCCATGGACTCACCAACATTGTGGACACTGCCAACCCAGGGAGTATGGCTGGAGACCATGTCCATGCCCAAATCGTTGATGATCTTCCGGAATTCACGGGGACGAATGGTATAGAGCCCCGCGGGTTCCACCAGCTTGTAACCAATGCTGGCAATCCTCTTCAGGACTGCCATGAAATCTTTTGCGGAATCTTCACGCACGGAATACAACTGAACGCCAATGGGTTTTGTCATTCTCTTTCTCTTCCTTTGCAAGGTTCTGTACACAGCAATTTCGTTGCCGCGACGGGGTTGGAAAATGCGGTCAAATGCCGCGACGAAACATAAAGAATAAGGATACGATTATACAGTAACGGACCTACGGAATTTTGCCGTTGAAAATCCAGGAATTCTGTCCACAAAACACACAAAACACAAAAAATATTTTTCGCATCTTTCAAGGGGAGGTTTTCAAATGAAAAGAAAATTGAGTTGAAAACAAATCAAAATCAAATCAAAATCTCATATAGTATTTGCTGTAGTATTTACCTGATATAGCCTCTTTCACATTTTCCAAAAGAGATTATATTATTA
>DCIO01000042.1:14009-17133 GCA_002315885.1 Lentisphaeria bacterium UBA1724 | reverse complement strand
CCAAAGGGACCAAAGGGACCAAAGGAGAGATTTCGCGGCTTGGTGGCCGCTTTCCCGGGGGGAGGGAAGTGGCCACTGTCAGGGGCTTAAGATGCAGCAGGAGCCGCAATTTCGCGTCTTTTTGGGGGAGTATTTCGGAATTATGAAAAAAGGGGATGGGTGAGCGGTTTTTTTGAAATATTTTGGAAAAGATATTTGTCAAATAATAATTTGTGTAATGTACAGAGTTTTTGCTTGAAAAGATGATTATGCGTCAAGAAGAGGATTTCAAGCAATATGGTGGTATACGCGAGCGGATGTTTGCCGCGCGTTCCGCGGCTCGAGCAGAAGAATGGGAGAAGGGACTTTTCAGCCGTTTGGCGGGCGCAAAATCACAGGATGAACTTCAACGAATTGCCTCGGAGCTGAAAGCGAAAATTGATCAAGAGTCCTTTGCGACAGCAAAACGCCAAGGATGGGCATAGAATTAGTGTCCCTTGTGTCCCTTATTTCAGGGCGTTGATGGCGTCGGCGATATCTTGTTGGATTTGCGCGGCGAGGGACTGAGGCGTGGGGAATAGGATGCTCCCTCGCAGGAATTTCACGAGTTCTACGGCGATATTCTTTCCGTAGATGTCGTCATGGAAATCGAATAGATGGAGTTCCACAATGGGGTGGCCATTGTCTTCGCCTCGGATGGTCGGCGCATCGCCCACATATACGATACCGGGTCGTGTTGCGCCGTCCTCGATGCGTGTGCGTGCGGCATAGACGCCGTAGGGCGGGAGCTGCAGTGCTTCGTCGGCGAGATTTGCGGTAGGGCAGTCCAGGGCATCGGTGCCTTGGTGGTTTCCGTGGACGACGGTGCCGCAGAGTTCGAAGGGGCGTCCCAGCATTGTTTTTGCCAGTGCCAGGTCTCCCTGTGCCACTGCTTCGCGGATACGGCTGCAGGAGATTTTGACTCCGTCGTGCATGACGCCAGGGATTGCATAGACTGTGGTGCCGTGTGGTGCGGCTAGGTCCGTCAGTTGTGTGACATCGCCCTGGTTTTGTGCACCGAAGTGCCAGTCTTCGCCCACGCAGATGGCGAGAATCTGCAAATCGGGATTCCCGTAGAGTTTTTCTTTGACGAATTCCGCGGGTGAGAGTCGCGCCAAGTCGTGGGTAAATGGCATTTTGACGACGCTCTTCACGCCGAATTGCGCCAACCGGTGGAGTTTTTCTTCTTGGCAAGTCAGGATTTTTGTGGCGTGTTGGTCGCAGAGGACTTGCCTGGGCAGGGGCTCGAAATAGAGTGCGACGGGGGTGGCGCAGAAGATATTGGCGAGTTCACGGAGCCTGTCGAATACCGCCTGGTGTCCGCGATGGAGACCATCGAAGGCACCGATTGCCAGGACGATCTTTCCCGATATTTCGCTTAATGAAGAAACGACTTGTTCTGGAAGGCGTTGCATTGTTATGCGATGGGCTCCAGCGGCTCGATGTTCTTCTGGAGTTCCTCCAAATCCCAGGCCTTGATCTGCTCAATGGTGGGGGCGCCATCCACTACGTGGTCGCCGCTGCGCTGACGTCGTAACGCGATGAGATGGGCGCCGCAGCCCAGTTTATGCCCCAGGTCTGCGCCCAGGGTGCGGATATAGGTCCCCTTGGAGCATTCCACCGTGAAATCCACATCCGGCAGACGCAGGTTCGATAACTCGAATTTGGCGATATGGACGGGGCGGGGCTTGCGTTCCACTTCCTGGCCTTTTCGTGCCAATTTGTAGAGTGGTTGACCATTGATCTTGATGGCGGAGTGCATGGGTGGCAACTGTTCGATGTCACCCAAGAAGGTATTTGCGGTTTCCTGGAGTTCCTGGAGAGTGTAGGGGGGCAGCTCTTTGGTCTCGGTGATGTCGCCGGTCAGGTCTTCCGTGGTGGTCTGTTGTCCCAGTCGGATGGTGCCCGTGTAGCACTTTTCCTGCGCCATGAGCTGGTCTTGGAGGCGTGTGGCTTTCCCCAATAACACCACAAGTAGCCCTGTGGCAAAGGGGTCCAGGGTTCCGCAGTGTCCCGTCTTGTCCAGCTGGAAATGTCGTCGGATGAGATTGACCACATCGAAGCTGGTCCAGTCTGCGGGTTTGTCAACGCGGAGAATGCCGTTGATATGATTGTATTCGCGCTTAGGCATTTTCGGGAGTATCGGTATCGTCCTCTTCGGGGGCATCTTCTGCCGGTGGCGTCTCCAGGGTGAAATATCCCATTTGTCCGGAGCGGAAATCCTTCAGGAGCATCTGCGCGGCTTTGTTGACATTGGGACGTCCGCCAGGCAGGAGCATATTTCTGCGCAGTGCCAGGGCTTCCAGGACTTCCTGGGCGTTGTCGGAGATTTCCGGCAGATCCAGTGAGCGGAGGGGATTTCGGATTGGCAGTTGCTGCAGTCGCTGGATGAGGAAGCAGGCGGTGAGGACGGGGTCGGTGCTGTCATCGGGGATATTTCCCAATGCGGTGAGGAGCAGTTCGTGTTCCTTGTCCCGGAGTTGTGGCCACAGCACGCCGGGGGTGTCCAGCAGTTCCACTTGTCCGCCTGCCAGATTCACCCACTGATTGGAGCGGGTGACGCCGGGGTGGTTGGCGACTTTCGCCACATTCTTCAGTTTCAGGCGATTCACCAGGGTGGATTTGCCGATATTGGGGATGCCCACAATCATCACACGGACGGGACGCAGGAGGGGCCGCGTGGCGCCCCGCTTCTGGCGTTCAGAGAGGACGATATCCCGCCAGTGGTTGACCAGCGTGTCGGGATGGCGCAGTTTGCTGGCGTCCAGGAAATCCGCGGCTTCGCCGTGTGCCAGGAACCACTCTTCCCATTTGCGACTCTGGGTGGCATTTGCCAAATCGGCCTTGTTGGCGATGATGGCGTGGGGGCGGTTGATAAGCCGGCGTTCCAGGCGAGGATTCCGCGTGGAGAGAGGCGCGCGGGCATCCAGCAGAATGACCACGAGATCCACCAACGCCAGGGATTCCTTCATGGCAATCTCGGCCTTGAGCATGTGACCGGGATACCAGAGGTTTCGTGCTGTATTTTCGTAGGTGGAAGACATGGAAGAATTAGGAATTAGGAATGCGGAATTAGGAATTAAAAGGGACCAAAGGGACCAAAGGG
>DCIO01000042.1:5975-13958 GCA_002315885.1 Lentisphaeria bacterium UBA1724 | reverse complement strand
GCGGTTCTGTGCGCCGCGGTTCTGTGCGCCGCGGTTCTGTGCGCCGCAATTTTGTTGCGGCGAAGAATTTGCGGCGAAGAATTTTATTCTTCGAAGAGTAGGGTGTATTCACCGGGGAGTGCGATGAGCGTCCCCTGGTCGTCATGCTGGAATTCGGCGGCGCCGGTGAACTCCTTGAGGGTGCCCTTGGGGAGTGTGATTTCGGCAGTGGTGTTATCCGGCACGGCGAAATTCCAGACGATGTGCGATTTCTTCTCTTCGGTCACCCGTTCCCAGGTGGAGGAGATGACGCCGTATGGTGAGCAGAATGCCGCGAATGCGTTATCCATGGTCTTTCCGATGACGGGTGCCAGTCGGAAGCGCTTGAATGCGGCAGCCTTGGGGTCCTCATCGATAGGCTGGATACCCGCCACGGACTCGAAGAACCACTCTGCCACTGCGCCGTATGCGTAGTGGTTGAAGGAATTCATCTCCACATCACCGAAACCTGTTTCGTGGGTATAGCTATTCCAGCGTTCCCACATGGTGGTGGCGCCCTGAGTGACGGGGTAGAGCCAGCCGGGATAGGTGGTCTGGCCGAGGAGTTCGTATGCCAGGTCGCTATGTCCGAAGCGGGTGAGCACTGGCAGAAGCAAGGGTGTGCCTACAAATCCCGTGGAGAGATGGAGCTTCCGGGTGACCTTGATGTCCTTCACCAGGGCATCCACGGTCTTCTTGACCCATTCCTTCGGAAGCAAGTCGAATTGCAACGCCAACAGATAGGCACACTGCGTCTTTTCCTTCAGGCCCTTCTTGGGATCCAGGAATTTTGCCTGGAAGGCCGCGGTGAGTTTCTTGACCTGTGTGGTAAGGCGCTTGGCATCCTTTTCCCGTCCGATGACACGTGCGATGCGCGCCAGAAGTGCGGTGGAGCCCGCTAGATAGGCGGTGCCCATGTAGGGCTTGGAGGTCTCCGCATTGATATTTAGCCAATCTCCGTAGCAGGGGGGCTCCACAATGTAGGTGCCATTGGTTTTCTGGATGGTATTCTGGATCATCTTGTCCATCTGGTCGAAGTATTTCTCCAGCAACCGCTTGTCGCCATATTTGCGGTAGAGCTGCCAGGGGACGACAATGGCGGCGTCCGTCCAGGCGGGGGCGTATTCATTGACATATCCCGGTGAGGGCATAGGAGAGACGTGCGGATACTCGCCCGTGGGAACCTGGTCCAGATTGAAATCGATAATCCACTTGGTGTAGAAATCGGGTGCGTTAAGGCAGTAAGTGGCGGCGTTGCAAATGACTTGCGTGTCGCCTGTCCAGCCGAAGCGTTCGTCGCGCTGTGGGCAGTCGGTGGGGACATCCAGGAGATTGGAGCGCAGTCCCCATCCCACGTTGTCGAAGAGTTGGTTCACCAGCTGGTTGTCGCAGGTGAACAACCCCGTGCGTTTCAGGTCGCTGGAGAGGACCACCGCTTCCACGTCATTCTTGGTCATGCGACCGAACCATCCGGAGATTTCCAGATATCGGAAGCCGTAGAAGGTGAAGGTGGGTTCGTAGGTGGCCTCCTTTGCGTCATCGCAGACGTATGTGGTGGTGGCGATGGCGCTGCGGAGATTCGCCACATAGAGAGAACCATCGGGATTCAGCATCTCGCCGTGCTTGACGGTGATGGTGGCGCCCCTGGTGGTGTTTTTCAGATGCAGGATTTCACGGCCTGCGAAATTCTGTCCGAAATCCAGGACGTAAGTGCCAGTGCAACGGCGGGTGATCTTGACGGGTGACAGGGTCTGGAGGCGCTTGACTTCCGCACCGCTGGTCCAGGTGATCTCCACCTCAGGCTGCTCTTCGGGACGGACTGCCTTCAGGGGTGCGGTCATTCCCAGGGCGCATTCTTTGGTGCGCCAGGCTTGGTAGAGTTCGCCATCGTAGATATCGCTCATGCGGATGGCGCCGCCCAGACCGATGACCTGGAAGGAGTCGTTCGTGCCGATGGTCTGCGTGGTGCCGTCCTGGAAATCCAATCGGAGTTCCGCGCGGAGCATTTCGTGCTTGCCGAATTTGCAGATACCGCCATTCCAGTGTGCGGCGATTCTGCCGTCGTACCATCCGCCTGCCAGAGTCATCCAGAGCTCATTCTTGCCGGGTTTCAGGAGGTCGGTGACATCGTATGCCTGATACTGGACCCGTGATGCATACTGTGTCCAGCCGGGTGCCATGGGCCAGGAGACCACGGTGCCATTCACTTCCGCCTCATAGCATCCCAACGCGGTGGCGTAGAGGCGTGCGCGGGACAGCTTCTTGCCTTTGGGCAACTCGAAATTCTTGAAAAAGGGCTGGGGGAACATCCCGATGCGCTGGCCGCCGCGGTACATGATCCAGCCACTCTCTTTCCAGGGTGTTCCCAGGAAACCCGTCTCAAAGAATGCCTCCTCTGCACTCCAGTCGCTGACTTCGCCATTGGCGTCCTTCACGCGGACACGCCAGGTGTAGCGGGTGAAGGGCTTGAGGGCATCGCCCGCGTAGGCGATCTGCTGGGAAATGCCATCCTCGACCCACCCCGTATCCCAGAGGGGCTTCTTTGCGCCATCGGCAAAGACCTGGATTTGTCGTGCGGTCTGCGCGGGTGTCCCGAAGAGCTGGTAGCTGAAACGGGGGGACGGCTCGTCCATGCCCAAGGGATTGGTCTTGTATTCCGTCTTCAGGTCACAAGGCGTCACCTTGGGCAGGAATTCCATGGGCTCTTCGTCGTGACAGTGGCAGTGTTCGTCGTGGCAGTGTTTCATAAAAGGCGATAAGGGAGAAAATAAGGGGGTGAAAGTAACCTAGTCATAATATAAGGCCTTTGCGTATGTTTTAATTCCGAATTCCGCATTGAAAAGCATGTTATCTTATGGTAATTTCTGTAGCAATCACTTTTGGCCCATTTTTTTAATTCCCATGAAAAATCTTTCGCGTTTCATTTGTTTATTCCTGTTTGGGTTGTTTTCGTTGTGTGCGTTTGGTGGCCCTGGCTTGCGGAATATCGATATGTCGGAGCGTGGGCCGAATGGTTTGCCGTTGGGGTGGTACTACATTGGCGGTGCCGATGTGATTCGCTGTGAGAATGGCGAGGTGTCCTTGTATGAACGCACTTCTTCCACTGCCATCGCGTTGATACCCTTCACGGGGTTGAAGGGGGGCGTCTCCTACGAATTCCAGTGTGAGTTCCAGGCGGATGAGAATACGGAGTGCTGGATTTATGTGGAGAGTCATTCGTCGCCGGATGGGGAGTGGAATCCCCCCGTGGGTGAGAAGCTCCGTGCCTCAGGCGATTGGCAGCGTCAGGTGATTTTGTTCATGCCTCCCGAGGGGACGGTGGAGAGTCGTGTGGTCTTGCGGCTGATGTCTGCCGGCAAGGCGGTTTTCCGGAATCTCCAGGTGCAGGAGTGCGTGGCGAATCACGGCATCCGGAATGCCGAGTCGGTCCCCGAGAAGGTCACCCTCTACAACGGCAATTTCGAGGACGGCCAGCGTGTCTGGAAATTCGGTCCCAACTCCAGTGTGGTGCGTTCCTACGATGACTTTGGCAACGAGAGCTTCCGCCTGAAGAAAAAAGGCCTGGTCTATCAGTCGGACATCCGCTTCCGGAAGAACCGCCTCCACAAACTGGTGTGGTTCACCAAGGGCCAGACGAAGAAGCTCCAGGAAGTGACCGTTGAGGTGCTTCTTTCCAATGGTCTGTCATTCCGCAAACAGAGCAAGGCCCTCCCTGGAGAGTGGTCGCGGGACGAGCTTTCCTTCCTGACGCCCGATGGCCAGGAGGAGGTCTTCTCGGGGCAGGTCTCCTTCCAAGCGGGGGACGATGCGGACATGCTTGTGGACGAGGTATTCCTGCGGGAAGTGGAATACGAAGAAACCCTCCCCGTGCAGGCGTGGGTGACCTCTCCCGCCAATGGCAGTCGCATCTTCTCCAGCATGCCTGTGACGGAAATCCGCGGCGGTTTCCGCAGTAATGCCGATGTCTCCGCAGTAACGGTGTCGTTGCTGAGCGGCCGGAAGGAACTGAAGAGCATCCTCCTGCCCGCCCAGGGTGAGTTCGCCTTTCCCGCAAAGGGGCTTTCCGTGGGCCGTTATCTCCTGGAATTCGCGCCAGTGGACCGCCAGGGGAGGGCGCTGCCCAAGAGCATCCTCCCTATTGACAAGTTGCCGCCTGCGAAATACGAGGTCACCTTCGATGGGAATCTGACTCTCTGTCGCAATGGGAAGCCCTTTGTGCCTTTCATGCCCTTGAGCGCATACGCGCCCCCAAAAGACCGCCTTTCCGCATACGTGTTTGCCCGTAGCGGCGTCAACAGCATGGTCCACGAGGACATGCCGTTGACGCGGTCGTTAGATTTGCTGGCGTCCATGGGGCTGGTTCGGTTGGTGCAGGTCGCCAACCTGGTGTCGCTTTCCAAGGAGGATTGGCAGAAGCCCCCGGAGGTCTTCCAGCCCATGTTCACGGCTGCGTTGGAGAAGGCACTGACTCCCGACATCATCAACCACCCCGCGGTGCTGGGTTACGACCACTTTGACGAGGCCATGGCGGTGGATATCCCACTAGTGAATTTCAACTACGCCAGCCGTGAACTCCGTCGCCTGGATCCATACCACCCAATTTTCTACAACGAGGCGCCCCGCGGAGTCACCAAGGAATACGTGGCTGCCTACGCCAGAGACACGGATGTTCTGGGGACCGACCTCTATCCCGTGGTCCCAGAGATGCTCCACTCCTCTTTCCGGGACAAGACGCTGACCGGCACGGGCACGTATGTGGAGCACCTGCGCGGCGTCATGGAATACCGCAAGCCGGTCTATATCTGGCTCCAGGCATTCAGCTGGGCGGAATTCTGCCACGGCGGACCCGGACGACTGCCCAATCTGGTGGAGAATCGCTTCACGAATTTCGATGCCATGATGCACGGCGCCTCCGCGCTTCTCTACTACAACGATTCCAATTACAACAACGAATACTATCGGGATGTCCTACTGCCTTCCATCCGAGAAATCTCCTCCATGGGTGGCGTCTTCCGCACCGGTACCGAAATCCCAGGAGTCCAGGCGGAGGAACCAATCCTGGCGAAGCTCTTTGGATACCAGGGCGAAAAATACCTGGTGGCAATCAACCGCTCTGGTAATGCACTGGACGCGGAGGTCAGTGGCATCCAGGAGGACGGCACCTGGAACCGCCTGGACGAACCAGGGAACATCATGCTGAAAAACGGCGCATTCAGGGACCACTTCCCCGCATACGGCGTCCATGTCTACAGCACTGCTTCCAGCTATCCCGAGCCACTCTCCCCAATACCCCAGGTGAATCCCGCCTTTGAGGCACGAATGGACGAGGACTTCTTTGCGCCGTATATGAGCTCCGCCCCAGAATTCGAGGGCGCGTCATGGATCTGGTTCCCTGGCGAAGAAAATATGGACAACTCACAGGTGATGCTCCGCCGGACCATCAACGTCACAAAGCCTCTCAAGAAGGCGGTCTTCTGCGCCGCCGTGGATAACAGCTACCAGGCATTCCTCAACGGTGAAAAAATCGCGGAGTGCAGTGAATGGAATGCAGTCTATCCCGCCAATGTGACCACGAAACTCAAGAAGGGAAAGAATTCCCTCCTGGTAACGGCACGGAATCAGGACGGCCCCGCAGGAGCACTCATTTCCATCACGCTGGAATACCAGGACGGCACCACCGAACGAATCCTCTCCAATGCCAAGTGGGAAAGCGAAAATGCCGCAGGACGAACCGCCTCCGCACTGGAGATCGTCCCCGCAGGACTCCCACCCTGGCGATGGAATCTGGATATTCGAGAATAATGCTTAATGCGTAATGCTTAATGCGTAATGTAGGAGGGGGAGGTATCCCCCTTGCCCCTTCTTTTTCAATTCCCAATTCCCAAGGCGTAATCTTGACTCTTAGGAGCAGAACTCTTAGGAGGGATAATTCGTAATGCGGAATTGGGGATTCGGCTCCACTAGGGCTCAAATACGTTTGTCTTACTGGTCCTATCCGTCCTATTCGTCCTACCGGTCCTACTGGTCCTACTGGTCCTACTGGTCAATCTTTTCCGATGCAGAATGCCACCTTTTGGCGTTGCCAGGTATAGGTGAAGGCATATTGATTGTCCTGCAGGGGAATAATGGATGGGTAAGACAATTCCCCTTCGGGGACTTCTTCAATGACGGAATACTCCGACCAGGTGGTGCCGTTGTCCTTGGAAATCCTCTTCACCAATATTTTCCGGCCCAAATCGAAAGTGAGATTGGAGAGCAAGACCAGTGTCCCGTCGGTCAGCTGTGCCAGATCCAGTCCACTGTTGTTGTTTGGCAGTTCCGTGGGGACGCATGGCGTCCAGGTCCGTCCGCAATCCATGGATTCTGCGTGATAGACGCATCCCACGTTGCTTCGCATCAGCATCTGGACATGCCCCGCAGGTGCTTCCCACAGCGTGGGCTGTATCACGCCCTGGGTACAGCGGGGCCAGTTGGATTTTTCCCCATTTCCCTGGAAGTCCAACAACTCCGAACGATGCCAGGCACCCGCCTCATAGCGATCCACGAATGCCCGCCAGGGGCCATTTTCAATCTCCACCGAACCAGGCGCCAGGACGCACCCGTCCGACAGCAAAATCGGCTTGTTCTTCACGGGACCACGCCCGCCGGAGACATCACCGGGAATCATCTCAACTGGCGCACTCCAGGTGACACCTTCATCCGCCGAGGTCATTTCGTAGGTCTGCCAGATGTCATCACCGACCTTGAAATAGAGGTGTATGGCGCCATCGGGAAACCGGAAAAGAACCGGATTCCAATGGGCGGTGTCATTCACTTTCGCCAAATGCACGACAGGTTGCCAGACGCCGTCCGCCGAACGACGGGCGGCGTAGATGGCCACATCGGACGCACTCTCACGGGTCCCACCAAACCAGCATACCAGGAAGCCGCCGTCACGCAACTGCAATAGCGTGGTCGCGTGGCAGGCCGTTGTGGGAATCTCTATGAACTCGCGAATAAGCATTTTACGAAACCACGAAAAACGTAAAAAAAGAAACCACGAAAAACGCGAAAAACGCGAAAAAAAAGGAAACCACGAAAGACGCGAAAAACGCGAAAAAAAAGGAAACCACGAAAAACGCGAAAAACGCGAAAAAGTGCCTGCTCTTTCGCGTTTTTCGTGGTTAAAGCCAGAATTTATTTATTGCTTTCGATGATGGCGTCGTAGAAGCCCTTGTTCAAATTCTTGAAGGATTCAACGATGGGGCCGAAGGCGGTCTTTTCCTCATCGTCCATCTCGTCATTCAATTCTTCCTCGAGTTCCAGAAGGGCCTGTGTATTTTCCTCATAGACATCCAGGATTTCCATCTTTCGTTCTTCCGGCATCTGTGCCACCATGTTCTTGGCTTCGTTGTTCAGGTTGTCCAGGATGCCTTTCATGATGCCCACGCCAATCCGCATGCTCATTTTGTCCTCATCGCTCATATTGCGGTAGGTATCCAGGAATTCACGGGCACCAGTCAGCGCCTCTTCTTTGTCGATGGGCTTCACTGGTTCGCCGTCCGTGCCATTGATGAAGGCAGAGAGTGCTTCCTGGGGAGACTTGGGAGGCTTCTTGCCTTCCTCGTTACCAGGCATACCTTCTTCACCCTCGGGACGGGGAGGACGGGGGCCCTTGGGAGGACGCAGTTCGCCACCCTTCGGAGGACGGGGAGGACGGGCCTCCTTGGGAGGAGGGGGGGGCTGCATGACGGCTTCCGCCTCTGGACCCGTCTGCGCATCCATGCCGCGATTCAGACCCCATACCGCCGCGATGACAATCAAAATGACCGCAACCACGGCACCAAAAATGACCAGCTGTTTCTTGTTCATTGAATTTTCCTTGATGTTACTTTTGATGTATTGAAAATGTCATTTCATTACTATACACGAAATATTTCCCGAGGCTCGCGCTTCGGTCACAGAACTAGTAGCCATTTGGGGGAT
>DCIO01000042.1:0-5885 GCA_002315885.1 Lentisphaeria bacterium UBA1724 | reverse complement strand
CGACGGCGTCCCCGCCGTCGTCGGGAAGAATACCCCTCAATCCATGAAATCCGGGATAGGTGATGGTCCCTGTGGGGTGTCCTTCAGGAAGAATTCCAGCACGCCTCCCCGTTCCACTTCTTCCACGGTCATCCAGGGTGTCTGGAACGCCTCTCCGTTGAACCTGTATCCCGCGGGATAGATGGACGAGGGGGATTCTCTGGTGACACGGATTTGCAGGGTGCCTTTGGCGAAGTCGATTTCGGCGCTGTTGACTGCGGGGGAACCCAGGAGATAGTACGGGGTTCCCGTGAGGGGATAGAGTCCTAAGCAGGACCAGACATACCAGGAGCTCAGTGCGCCCGAATCCACATTGCCGGGGGCGCCGCCTTCGCCGTCCCCGAACTGGTGTCGTCGGATGGTATCGGAGATTTCCGCCAGACGGTCCCGTTGTCCGCACCAGAGGTATGTGTATGGCGTATCCATGTCGGTTTCGTTGTTCAGTGCCTCGAAATAGCCCGGGCGGATGGGGCGGGGATCCTGGTTGTCTGCGGGGACGTAGCCCACCGCGAAGAAGTCATCCAGCATCTCCTGGAAGCGTTTGGTTCCGCCTGCCAGTTTGATGCGTTCCATCATGCCGAAATGGATGCGGAAGGAGTAGTTCCGATGGGTTCCTTCGTAGTAGGTTGCCTTTTCCACAAGGTATCCCGTATCGGAATCATAGACACTCCTCCAGATATGGCTCTTGCTATGCCAGGGTTCTCCCGTCGTGAGGTCGTCAAAGAGCAACGCCACATTTGAGGCGGCATCGAAGGCCCCCGCCAAATCCAGTGTATGGGTGGGTGATTTGCCTTCCAGACGCGCGTGATTGAATTCGCTGTTCAGGGCGGCTTTCACGCGGGGGTAGTCATCCTGGGTAAGGATTCCACGGAAGAAGCCATCGCAGAGGGGATAGACCGCCAATGCGCATGCCTGGTTGGACTCCACCGCGTGGTTGCTGTCCATGGAGAAGCAGACAGGGAATGCGCCTAGTTCTTCGATGGTCTGCATGAAGAACTCCAGGAGTTTTCTGGCGACTTTCGGGCAGAGCGACAGCACCAGGGGCAGTTGTGTGCGATAGATATCCCACATGGTCTGGAAATCCACGAAGCCATCTTCGTAGTATCCCGGCTTGATGAGGGAGTGATAGAGGGTGCTGTAGAAACGGCTGTTCCACTGTGCATCGGGAAAATCCACCCTGATGCGCGAGAGTTGTTCACTCCATTCGTCTTTGGCGTCGCATCGAACTGCGTCGAAGCCCGCCTGGAATGCGGTGTCTGCACGCTCCTGTGCCTGCTCCTGGCTTTTCAGGGAGAAGCCTATGACGGCCTCCGCGGCATCGCCTGCGAAATCCAGTTCTATGACGCCGTTGTAGAGTGCGGCGGAGGTGATTTGCGCTTTGAGACGCAGGGCGAAGTAGATTTTCGTGCCACGTGCGACGATATAGCCATGCCAGGCATCAGGTGCGTCCTTTCGGATGTCCTGGAATTCGATCTTTTCCTGGTATCGTGTTCCCATGGATTGCCGCAGGCCGATATTACCCGTGTCAATACGCAGGTGTGCTCCGGGCTTGAGGAAGCGATAGCGATGGAGTGCGGCGCATTGGGTGGCGGTCAATTCCAGGGTAGCGCCGTAGTCGGGCAGGGCGGCGGCGTAGTATCCCGGATGGGCGATTTCGTCGGTCAGTTGGGAGATATGGCCCAGGTTTGCGCCGTCGGTCCAGGGTGTGAAGAGGAAGTAGTTGTAGAAGAAGCCCAGGTATCCCGTGCCTGTGGGATGGAAGTGTGTGACGCCCCAGGCGCACTGGCGGTCGAAGAGCTCCGGTGCGGGGCCATCCCCGGAGCATCCGAAGCGACCGTATCCGCTGGAGTATGCTCCCGAGTAGGCGCATGCGGAGACCCAGCCCAGGGGGCGTTTTGCGCCGGGGTTGGTGTTTCCCGTCAGGGCCTTGAGCCAATTCCAGCCTCGCCCCAGGTCTTTGAAGGGGATGGATTGGGTGCCGCCGGTTCCCCAGAAGGGAGCCGCTAAATTGTAATTCTCAATGCTCAATTCTCAATTCTCAATTTTTTGTGACGCTCTGCTCTACAAGAGGGTGAGGGCGTCTGAGGAGTTTTTTAGAGGAGTGCTTTAATCTAGCGCAGAATGGAATATTTGTAGGTGGATTTTTCTATTGTCTTACTGGCGTGCAAAGTTTGCAAACGGGGCTATACTTACATAAAGTTTTTATTTCCAAATCATAAGACCTCCCTCTGCTAGACTGCTATGAAATCACCGCGCAATTTTCTGGTGCCCGTGATCCTGGGCCTCTCCTGCATTCTTTTTGTCTCTGGCGTCATCAAGAAGATCCGCCACATGAATTTAGCTGAGAGCAAGAAAGGCCGTGTGATTGCGGTAATCCCCAAGGGCACCGCGAATATGTGGTGGGATACCGTTCGCCAGGGGGCGTTGAAGGCCGCCGAGGAAGCGGGATACCAGATGATTTGGACGGGTCCCGAGATGGAGACCGACCGTGAAAAGCAGATCCAGGCGGTGGATGATGTACTGGTGCAGAATGTGGATGCGGTGGTATTGGGTCCCAACGACTCCAAGGCGCTGGTGCGTTCTGCCGACAAGGTGATGGAGAAGGGTATCCCCTGCATCATCATCGACTCACCCCTGGAATCCGAAAATTTCGATGCATTTGCGGGGACGGACAACTACCGCGGCGGTGCGGATGCGGCAAAGCGCATGGGTGCGGAGTTGAATGGGCGTGGCAATGTGATTCTGGTTCATTTTGTGCAGAATTCCGCATCTACGGAAGAGCGTGCCCGTGGCTTCAAGGAGACGCTGGCAAACGAATTCCCTGGTGTGAAGATTGTGGATGAGCAGTATACCAGCGGCACTGTGGAGGATGCGCGCCAGAAATGCACTGACATGCTGACGAAAAACGGCAACGTGGATGGTGTCTATGCGGTGAACCATCCTTCTTCCGTGGGTGCCTACAAGGCAGTCCAGACTAGCGGCCGATGCGGACAAATCCACTTCGTGGGCTTTGATTCCGATCCCGTGCTGCTGGATGGCATTTCCCGTGGCGAAGTGGATGCGCTGATTGTGCAGAATCCCTTCGAAATCGGCTATCAGGGGGTGACACTGGCGGTGCGGCGGTTGTCAGGCGAGGCGCTGGAAAAGACCTACAATGTCCCCAGCATGGTGGTGGATGCGGAGAATCTGGAACAGAAGAAGAAGGAATTCCCCAGCGCGTTGGGACTGTAATGGGAGGGCATGTCGATGGGTGAACGGATATTGGAAATTCGAGGCATCTCCAAGTCCTTCGGGGCGGTCCAGGTGCTGAAGAAGATTGACTTGGATTTGGATGCGGGGAGTGTTCTGGCGATTTGTGGCGAAAATGGCGCGGGCAAATCCACGCTGATGAAGATTTTGGCAGGCGTCCATCCTGCGGATGCGGGGCGCATTCTTTTGCAGGGGAAGGAGTTTTCTCCCAAGTGCCCCCAGGATGCGCTGAAATGCGGCATCTCCATGATTTACCAGGAGCTGGATTTGGCGGAAGACCTGACGGTGATGGAGAATATCTTCCTGGGCTGCGAAAAGACTTCGCTGTGCGGGCTGAAGTTGGATGCCAGGGCGATGCGTGAGGAGACCCTCGCGCTAATTCAGGCTAACGGCTTCGAATTGGATCCCGATGCGCGTGTCGCGGATTTGAGTGTGGGACAATCTCAGATTGTTGTGATTCTGAAGGCACTCCATGACCAGGCGAAAATCCTGGTGATGGACGAACCCACCAGCGCGCTCTCCGACAAGGAGGCCAAGCAGCTCTTCCGGATTATCGCCCAGTTGCGTGACCAGGGCATGGCAATCATCTATATCTCACACCGCATGGAGGAGATTATGCAACTGGCGAATCGCGTTGCGGTCCTGCGGGATGGCGAGATGATTCGGGTGGAGGAGGTGGAGAAGATTACCATCCCCGAAATCATCCGTGCCATGGTGGGCCGCGAACTCAACGAATTCTACCCGCCCAGAAATGCCCAAATCGGCGATGTGGTCTTCGAGGTCGCGGGGCTGACGGACCACAAGAAAGTCCAGGATGTGTCCTTTCAGGTGCGTGCGGGGGAAATTGTTGGCATGGCGGGATTGGTTGGCGCTGGACGCACGGAGGTCGCCAATGCGATTTTCGGTATTACTCCTGGGGCAGGGAAGCTCCTGCTGAATGGCAAGGCGGTGAAGGTGAAATGCCCATCGGATGCCATCCAGGCGGGTATCGGGTATTTGACGGAGGACCGAAAACGCACGGGGCTCTGCCTGGGCTTGCCTTGTGTCTGGAATGTCACTCTGCCGAATTTGGATAAGTTGGGCATGAAGGCAGTGCTTCGGCTGAAGAAGGAAATCAACGAAGCCGCCACGGTTGCCAACGGCGTGCACATCAAGTGGAATGACGCGGAGGATGCGGCGGATACCCTCTCTGGCGGCAATCAGCAGAAGCTGCTCCTGGCGCGATGGCTGATGGCGGATAGCCAATTTCTGATTTTTGACGAGCCCACCCGTGGAATTGACGTGGGTGCGAAGAAGGAGGTCTATGCGTTGCTGAATGGTCTGGCGGAGGCAGGGAAGGCGATTCTGCTGATTTCGTCGGATATGCAGGAACTCTTCGGCATGACAGATCGAATGCTGGTCATGCGGGAAGGACGCATCACCGCGGACTTGAAGACCGCCGAGACGACCCAGGAGACCGTGATGAAATACGGCGCAATCAACATGGATTGATGCGTCACAACGGTAGATACAGCAAAAGATTTTGATTACTAACGCATTACGGAGTTAACAAATGAACCGCTTTGCAAAACAACTTCTGCCTTTCAGCTCACTGATTTTCATTATCTCCCTTTGGACTTTTCTGGTGCCGGATACCTTTCTGAGCTTCCAGAATATCTCCAATGTCATCACCCGTTCCAGCGTGAATGGCATCATGGCTGCGGGAATGACCTTCGTTATCATTACCAGCGGCATCGATTTGTCGGTGGGGTCCATGCTGGCCATGACGGGCATGATTGGTTCCATCGTCATGCTGCTGCTGGGAGGCGGTTCCTGGGCTGGCATCCTCACGGGTGAATTCGTTCCCATGGGTGTGGGAGCCATGCTGGTGGGAACCCTGGCGGGAATTCTGGTGGGTGGCGTCTGCGGACTCTTCAACGGCCTCTGCATCACCCGCCTGAAATTGGCGCCCTTCATCGTGACACTGGGAAGCATGTCGATTTTCCGCGGAATTTCCTATATCATGAATGATGGGAAGCCATTCGCTATCTCTGCGTATACCTACCTGGACACCGGAAAACTGCTGGGCATCCCTGTCTCCATCTGGCTCTTGGCGATTGTGATGCTGGGGTGCGGATTTATGCTGAAATACACGAAATTCGGACGATATGTCTATGCGATTGGCTCGAATTCCGCCACCGCATTCCATGCGGGCATCGATGTGAAAAAGATTCTCGTGATGGCATATACGCTGATGGGACTGCTGACGGGCTTGGCGGCCATGATCTACAGCAGCCGTTCCAGTTCCGCACAGCCCTCCGCCGGATTGTCCCTGGAATTGGATATCGTGGCGGCAGTCATCATCGGCGGGTGCTCCCCTTCAGGCGGAAAGGGCACCATGACCGGGACGCTGATTGGAACGCTGTTGATTAGCTTCCTGCGGAATGGCTTGACGCTGCTGGGTGTCTCCACGAACCTCCAGCTGGTGGTCATCGGCTTCATTATCATCTTCGCCGTTACCGCAGACCAGCTGGCCGCAAAAACGAGAAATAATTAGGACGGATAGGACGGATAGGACCTGTAGCCACCCGCGCCCTTTCGACGGCGGGGACGCCGTC
>DCIO01000018.1:14790-44966 GCA_002315885.1 Lentisphaeria bacterium UBA1724 | reverse complement strand
AGGGACTCAAGGGACTCAAGGGACTTTTCCTCGAAGGGGATGTTTCGGTGGAGTTGACAGAGCCCCCGGGATTAAGCCAAAAAGTCGTTCGAAAAATGTGTGACTGAAGCCGAAAAGTCGTTCGAAAAATGTGTGACTGAAGCCGAAAAGTCGTTCGAAAAATGTGTAACTGAAGCCGAAATGTCGTTCGTAAAATGTGATTTTTTCTTATTAAAGTCGGTTGAAAAATGTGATTTTTGTTGTATTTTTATTATCGTATTGTTTGGAATCAAAGAAAGGAGGGTTGTGATGGAAAGGCGTGCGATGTCTAGGCTTATTGCCTGGAAGAACGATGCATTGCATCGGCCTCTGTTGCTCCGTGGGGCGCGGCAGGTTGGCAAGACTTGGTTGATGAAAGAGTTTGGCTCACGGGAGTATGAGCGGACGGCATATGTGCGTTTTGACCACGCCAGTCCGCTTCGTGAGGTCTTTGCAACCGAAACCAACGTATCTAACCTTCTTCAAGCGGTGCAGTTGCACGTTGGCTTCAAGATCGAACCAGGGAGGACGCTTCTTGTCTTGGACGAGATTCCGGAATGTCCGGGTGCGCTTGCCTCACTGAAGTTTTTTTGTGAGGAGTCTCCCGGCATTGACATCGTTGCCGCAGGATCGCAACTTGGTCTGTCTGACCATGTTGGGACGGGTTTCCCTGTGGGGAAAGTGGACACGGAGTTCTTGTATCCTCTTTCGTTCATGGAATTTCTTTCTGCGCTGGGGAAGGAGCAGTTTGTTGAGTTAATCGGTAGTCGTAACTGGGTTATGATTTCTGCGTTCCACGACGAACTTGTCAGGTTGTTGAAATTATACTTCGTTATCGGTGGAATGCCAGGCGTTGTAGAGGACTATCTCCTGCATGGCGATTTAGTTCGGACGCGCCGTATCCAGAACTCGCTCCTGCTTGACTATAAGAGCGACTTCGGTAAGCATGCACCACCGCTTCAAACCCGTCGGATTGAGGCCGTGTGGGATTCGTTGCCAGGGCAACTCTCCCGCGAGAACAAAAGGTTCATGTTCAGCGATGTCCAGCATGGCACAAGGTCTCGTGAACTTGAGTATTCGATGCATTGGCTTACTGAGGCCGGCCTGATGCGCCAGGAACGTCGAGTCTCGAAGCCCGACCTGCCTCTCGAGGCGTACCACGACGGCGCATTCAAGGGGTTCATGCTTGATGTCGGGTTACTATCTGCCAAAGCAAAGCTACAGCCTGGGGTTATCCTGGAGGGGTCTAGGATATTCGAGGAGTTCAAGGGGGCGCTGACCGAGCAGTTCGTGCAGCAGGAGCTCGTTGCGGAGTTTGGCGAAGAACCGCACTATTGGGCCTCTTCGCGGGGCGACGCGGAGGTTGATTTTCTGTTGCAGGGGAGTGGGGCCGTCATCCCAGTTGAGGCAAAGGCTTCAGTGAATCTGCAGGCAAAGAGTCTGAAGAACTACTGCGGAAAGTTCCGTCCTCCTACGGCAGTTCGCACATCACTGGCCAGATATCATAGGCAGCGGGTAGAGTATATGCCGAATGCGGAGATGGGCTCCGGGCAATATGAGCTCATTGACATTCCGTTGTATGCTCTTAGTCAACTGATTGCGGAACTCCCGAATGACGAAAGAAGTTGAATAGGCAGGACGTATTTCCTAGAAGGGGGGCGAGGTGGGATTCCTGCCTCCCGAATCCTGGGGTGTTATTTTCCGCACAGCTTTTGGAGTTTTTGGAGGTCATCGGCGAGTTTTTCGACGAAGTGCTTAGGGGAGACGGGGATTGCGTCGCCTGGCACTTGTGACAGTGTCCATCGTCGGACGTCCTCGTAGGAGACATTTGGGGCGTGAAGCAGGAAGCCGCCGTCCTCGGTGGCGTCGATTTGTTGTTTTTGTCGTAGGGGATGCGCCTTTGCGTATCGAACGCCGTTTTTGGTGAGTCTCAGTGTGGCGTCGCATGCGTCCGGGAACTTGAAAAAGTTATCGGGTGAGATAGCGCGGATGGCGTCGTCATCGGGGACGAATGTGGAGGGCAGGGGGTATGCCTCCGCGATGCGTGCCACCAGGAAGGTGCGCCATTCCTTTGTATCGGGGCAGAAGCCCTTGATGCCCCACTGCATATCGTGGAAGACCAGCGCGTGGGGTTCTATGATCCGTTCGGTCCGTCCGTCGTCCTTTCCCTGGTATTCGATGCGGAGTCTTCGGCAGAGTCGCCAGGCCTCGAATACGGTGGAGAAGATTCTATCTCCCAGGGGTTCCCCCGCACAGGTGAGTATCTTCAGGGATTCCAGACGACTGCCAGAGAGGTAGTCCCCGGATTCGTTGCTCCTGACGACCTCGTCCACCGCATCCGCGACTCCACGGCTGAGTTCCTTGGGCAGGATGTCCTGGGAGAACTTCCCGCCGATGACGATGGCCAGAAGCTCGTTCCTGTTGAGGACGGTGGGCAGGGTGAAGTCCCAGGACTTGTTGTACATCTCGTAGCGCTTCGAGGAATAGTTGAAGCAGACGGGGCAGTTGTATTCGTTCTTCAAAACCTCGATGTCGTGACGGAGCGTACGGGGCGAACAGGATATGTCCGTGGTGCCGAAGGTGCTGGATTCGTCCAGGTCCCGCAGCATCTCTGCACCCGTCCTGTCACCCAGTTTCAAGAGCGCCACGATGCGCGCCATGCGCTTGATCTGCTTCCGGGATGCCACGAAATCTGATTTCGAATTCTTCTCTTCCGACATCTTCTTCTCCTTTGTATGAAATGTGTTCCTGGTGTCACGGCGTTGGTGCGATGACAGAGAAATCCTTGATGCGAATTGTCTGAGGCACTGTCTTAGCGGTATTCAGGAAGATGGGTTTGACGGGTGCGCAGAAGACGATGCCTGTCAGTTTGCAAGGCATTACTGGGTCGTTTGTGTTTCCGACCCAGATATTCTTCACGCTGCCAGTAGAGAGGTCCCTCAGTTTGGAATCCGAGGTCACTGGCATGGAGAGGAAGCACCACCCATTGTAATCCAGGGAGACGCGCCCCGTGTAGTCCGCCAGGTTTTGTCCATAGCTCTTGGTGGAAGAGGAGATGCGTCGGTTTCCGCGGACGTCCTCGATTTCCCAATAGACTTCGCCCCATCCGGAATTTCCCTTGACCCACATTCCGACGGTATTCAGATTTCCCGAGATTGGAATGGGGGACTGTGGCCGGATCATCAAGTATTCGCAGAATTGGTCATTGAGAGACAGGTTGCTGTCGATGGACAGTTCCAGACAACGGCCCATTTCCGTGTCATCGACCACTTGCAGGGAGCAATTTTGGGCTCTGACGCGGCAGAAATTCACGTTATTTCTATTGGTGTTCAATGCGGCGATTTCGCTATGGTCTGCGGTCCAGGTTTCGGCGTCCAGTGGATCGACCAGGGTGAAATCTCTGGTGGGTGCCAGGGGGTCTTCATCGAAAGTCCTGGTTCCAGTGGTTGCGGCGACAAATGGGCTGTCGGCGATGACGTACTGCGCTGCGGTTCCAGCGGTGAGTTTGAACTTATTGGCATCCAAGGAGGGCAGGGAAGCATTTCCAAAGAAATCCACCACTTCCAAGTTGCCTTCGCCGGGGGTGATTTCCATTTCAGCGGAGCCGCGGCTTGTCCAGATGGCGTAGATTGTCTTTGCGTCATAGGCTCGTGAGAATTCTGCGCAATAGACTGTATTTGAGCCGGTTGGGAAAATTCTTGTGAATGTGACGCAGTCCAGCACTTTGGTCAGGGTGCCTGTGGCGGGTGCAGCGGCTGTGGGATAGAGATATGGTGTGCGTGCGGGACCGCCGCCATAGAAGCCCTGGTCATAGACATTCCCGACGCCGCTGATGCCCTCTGTGGCACCGGCAATTGTTTCGAAGCCGAAGACGTGTTGCAGAAGCATGTCGCGGACCAGCCACTCCGCGTGATTCTTCATTCCAATCGTCTCGTGTTTTCGGCAGATGTTTTCGGGTCCGCAAGTCGTCTTCAGGTGTCCATATCCCAGGAGTTCCGCCACCTTGTTCATCTGCATGGAGTATGACATTGTGAAAGGCAGGAAGGGCTTTTCGGGATGTGCGGTGCGTTGGATGGCTTCCGTTCCCAGGGCATCAACCAAATCTGATGGCGGGTTCCTCCGCAGGAGTTCTGCGATGAGTTCCGTGCATGTCATGGAATTTCCGCAAACGACCTTGAGTTGCGGGAAGTTTGTTTTGACGACGCGGTAGCATCGCATGGCGACCTCCCAGCGTTGGTCGGCCTGGGTTTGGCGCGCAGCGGTATACTGTGGGACTTCCTCGCCGAAGAGCTCGGGTGCCTGGGTGTAGGTGTCGAAGGGTCTGGCGTCTTCCCAATAGAGCGGCACCAGGAACGCGTGGGGGAATTTCTTCAGTTTGCTGGTGATTTGCTGTTTCAGGGTTTCGTCGGAGATATTTACCGTGCTTTGTCGGCATGCGCCTGCGGTGAGAGTGGTGCACTTATACTCCTCCCAATCCTTTTCCGTATATTTTGCACCGCTGTAGGAGTCCAATCCCTGCAGGTATCGGACGCCCAGCATCCGGTATCTGCTGCCGTTCAGTGGGATGGAGCCATCGCCATAGTGTGCGCTGCCGAAGGCCCAGCCGATGTATGGTGAGTCCCAGGATGCCTGTCGCGTGTCTTTTCCCATAAGGGCATAAGATGCTTCGTGACAGAGGATTGGGTCATCTCCATTGAACACCGTGTAGATGACTTTGTACCATCCCAGTTTTTCCATGGCGAGATCGATGGTCTTTTCGCCACTTTCTCCTTCCAAATCCAGTTCGTCGGCACGGAGGCGATTGCCGTAATAGTCGTAGATTTCCCAGGAGAGAGTATAATTTCCGGGGCGGATGCGCTGGTATGCGACCTTCATTTCCGGGGTCATGGTTTCGTCAAACATATTTCGGGATACCGTGGTCTCCATAAATTTGACATCCATTCCGGCGCGTTCCAGAGTCGCTCCGAAGATATGGATGCCACTAATTTTCTTGGGATCCGGCCAGACTCTTGGGTCGTCTGTGGTAGTGCGGAATTCGGGGATTTCGCCCATCAATTCGAAATCCAGGTAAAGCATCTTGAACGCGCCTCGTCCCCATTTGCCCACAGAGGAATAGTCGGTTACCAGGTCAATGACTTTCCCCATATTGACAGGGATGCGCAACCGCCACAACGGCAGCGTCTTTCCACCGACCTGCACCGCCCCCACATGTTCTGCGGAGTCATGTGGCAGGCTGATGGGGGTATCTCCCAGGGCGGAATATGCCCTGCCTCCCAATTGTCCGCTGGGGACGTATCGGGTGATGCGTGCGGTCATGGTGGGGTGTTTTGCGGGATTGTCCTCGCAAGCGCAGAGGACCCAGAGATGGGAGTATTGCTTCAATGGGATGGTGAAGAGGTATGACGCCTCCGCATGGTCGAAGGCATTTCGTCCAGTCTGTCCGCTGTCGCCGTATGTATTGGGGTACAGGCTCTTTTGTTGCGCCGTGAGTCCCAGGTCCAGATTGGCAGAGGAGACTTCTCCGAAGGGGATAGTGCCGTCATCTTGGAAATTGACTGTCGCGTTGTTGAATTCTCCGGGATTGTTCAACCCCTTGACATTCAGTATTTGGAATTTCTCTGAAAGATTTTCCGTGGTGAACGAGAATGCGTTTTGTTCCAGCGGGACCTGAATTTTGTCGATGTGGGAGAGTTTTTTTCCCTGGAAAGGCACGGTTCCCGCGTAATTTCCGTTGATGTAGAATTCGGCACCATTTCGGGTGTTGAGCACTTTCAATTCGTATTCCGCGGGACCAAGGCTCCCGTTGGGCCATTCGGCTTCGCGGGCAGTTCGGAGAGTGGAATTCAAGATGGCGATATTAGGTCGGACATAATCCAAGATGCCCAGTCCCTGGAACTGGTAACCCGCCTGGGGCATGTTGCAGGTTTTCCCAGTATTGCTGTTAATCAGATAACTGGCATCCCCAGGCTGGACGACGATTTCCTTTGTGGTTCCGTCTTTCCAGGTATAGAGGAACCGGAGCGGCGACGCATCTGCTGTGAACTTTGCCGTCACGGAGGTGATTCCATCGCCGGTGGTGGTGGGTGGAAAATAGGTGTTGATAGTGTAGTTGGCGGTCAGGGAGACATCGTTTGCGGGCATGATGAAGACCAGCGGATTCGCGGTTGTATCTGGAAGGTCAATGCCCGTCGCCGTCCAATGTGTGAGGGAGTATCCCGCCTTGATTGCTTCCACGGAGACTTCAGCACCGTATTGCCGTGATGCCGTCTTTCCGTCCACGGTCAAGGCGTAGCTGTTGACGGCGTAGTTTGCTGCCAGGGTCACGTCATTTGCTGGCATGGTGAAGACCAGGGGATTTGCGGTGGTATCTGGAAGGTCAATGCCCGTCGCCGTCCAATCCTGGAAGGTGTTGCCTGTTTTGGTGGTGGCATTCTTGGTGACTGTGGTGCCGTAGGGGACCTGCTCGGTGACGCCGTCCACGGTCAGTGCGTAGGAGTTGACGGTGTAGTTGGCGGTTAGCGTCACATCGTTTGCGGGCATGTTGAAGACCAGGGGATTTGCGGTTGCATCTGGAAGGTCAATGCCCGTCGCCGTCCAATGTGTGAGGGAGTATCCCGTCTTGGTTGCTACCACGGATACCTCAGCACCGTATTCTCGTGATTCCGTCTTTCCGTCCACGACCAAAGTGTAGCTATTGGCGGTGTATTTTGTGGTCAAATCCACATCATTCGTAGGCATGATAAAGGAAATGGATGGGGAGGTGCGGTCCGGCAAGACGATGCCGGAAGCGGTCCAGTAGGTGAAGGTATATCCCATTCTTTCCTGTGCGTTTCTGGTGACCAGGCTCCCACAGGGAATCAGCTCTGGCACGTTGTCTGTATTCACCGTCATGGCATAGAGCCATACCGCCTTGTCCATGCCGTCTGTCGATCGCTGGACGTATGAGGCGTTGGTTGCATCCATCCCGTAGAAGGGGATCCCCTCCGGCAGGTGTCTGGTGGAACGGATATTCCAGCCTTGCTGCAGATTGACTTGCGCGTCTGTGGTTCCCGAGAGGGCAAGAGGTTCCTGATGGGTATCGGGCCCCTTCAGGAAGAACCCCTCGCCAATTCCTAGGACCCCGCCGATGGGAAGAGGAATGAAGTGACTGTTTCGCCAGACCATGATGTCACCCGCATTGCGCAATGCGGCCAGGCTGGTTGCGTCTGGGACGAAGTCAAGTGCGTAGGCATTCCAGCCCGGCTTGACTTCAAGCTGGCAGAATGCCGCCGTTTCCCCTTGAACCACCCAGGGAATAAATATGGCAAATAATAACAAACCCAAAAGCAATGGAACTTTTTTCATGGATGCTCCTATGGGATAAAGTCTCGTTGCGGGGATGCCAAGGTGGTTTCGTCGCGACATCCCCTTAATGGCAAGACTATGAGTTTGCCAGGAAGTCGAAGGCAGTCTGTGCCATTAACGCTGCGCCGAGTGGGATTACTCCTTCATCGAAGACAACCTTTGGACTATGGAGGCCCTCGCTTCCGCCAGGGGCGTCGCTTCCCGAACCGAGTCGTGCGATGAATCCAGGGATGACCTGCTGGTATTTGGCAAAGTCTTCGCTGCCCATGCCTGAGGGAGCCTCCTGGATATTCTCCTTGCCAAAAATCTTTTCCGCACTCAATGCGATGGATTTGCCGAGGAGGAGGTCATTGACCACTGGCGGCATTTTTCTGTCATATTCCACATCCGCTGTGCACTCGTATGCGGACGCTATGGCGTGCACGGTGTTCTCAAAGTGCGTCTGCAGTTCGGTGTCGTTCACCTTGTCGTAGTATCTGCAGGTCCCTTCGAGAAGGGCTTCGCCGGCGGTAATGTTGTTGGCACTGCCTGCTTGGAATTTTCCGACGGTGATGACCAGTGGGGAAGAAGGGTTGTTGATTCGGCTCACCAAGGTCTGCAGAGCCATGACGATTGCAGAGGCCGCCACTATTGCATCACGTCCCTCGTGAGGCCGTCCCCCATGAGATCCCTTGCCATGGACTTTGATACTGAATAGGACGCAGGCCGCATGGGATGGCTTCATTGCCAGACCGATGACTCCTGCGGGGAGGATGTTCCCGACATGCTGCGCGAATATGGCGTCGCATCCATCCAGGGCACCCTGTTCAATAGCGTTTTTTGCTCCTAACAGAATCTCTTCCGCTGGCTGGAATATCAGACGCACACTTCCTTTGAGGTCGTCGCGTCTTTCATTCAGGAGCTTCGCCGCACCTAGGAGCATGGCGGTGTGGATGTCATGGCCGCAGGCGTGCATTTTGCCATTCTCGACAGATGAGAAGGGAAGAGCGGTTTCTTCCGTGATCGGGAGGGCATCCATGTCTGCCCGAAGTGCAACGCGCCTGCCGCTTGTGCCACCAGGGATATCTGCAATGACACCCGTCGGTTCAAGACGTCGAAAATCAAATCCATATTCCGCTAGTTTCTCGCAGATCTTATCTGTTGTCCTGAATTCCTGTAGCGCGAGTTCAGGATGCCTGTGGAGGTCCCGGCGGAATTGGATTAACTCGTCGTTGATGGCAAATGCGGCCTGTTTGAAGTCCATGGCTTTTCTTTTGAAGACAGATTTCTGGGGATGGCTTGCGAAGCATTTACGGGGACGCAAGCTCAGAGTGGCAAGGGAAAAAAGAGGATTTGCAAAGAGTGGAATTGAGGTTAATTTAATAACGCATTGCAAAACGGTAGGATGCTTTGTTTGAGAGCAACAGCTCATGGGTGGTGGTGATGTTGCTGTAGTGCGATGACCATGCCGTGGTGCAAGTGTTCTCCCTGCCGCATTTGATTTTCCTATGAAGCGCTATTTCAATTTTTTTACGCCGAGCACCGACACCTCGCTTGGGGCGACGCTCATCAATTGTGGGCATGAAATCGCCGAATCCGAGAAGGCTCACGTTGATTGCTGGATGCGCGGGTCCGAGGAGTTCTACGTATGGGAGTATACCATAAGTGGATATGGTGTCATCAAATCCCCCAATGACCAGCAAAAGCTCCTTCCTGGGACCGCATTTCTGGCAAAGATTCCAAGCGAGACCAGCTATTATTTACCCAGGGGGTCCAATCATTGGGAGGTCGTCTATCTGACCATAAAAGGTGAGGAGGCCAACAGGCTCTGCCGATTCATCATGAAGAAATACGGCAATCTCTTCAAGCTGGATGAGAATTCACCCATCATACAGAAGACATGGGATATCGTTCAAAAGGGCGTCAATGGCGAACTGATTTCACCATACGAGGTCTCTGCCAGGACGTATGATTTTCTCATGACCGTCCTAAATGAACTGAATCAGCATTCGCTGCAACAGACCACGAGGGGGTTGCTTGATAAAATCACGGCCTGGGTGGCTCTCCATATCGCCGAACCAATTGATATCGGCTCCCTCGCCGCTGAATTCGGATATAGCCATCGGCAGTTTTCACGGGTTTTCAATGATATTGCCGGAACTACAGCTCAGGAGTTCATTATTCAGGCACGCCTAAAAATGGCAGAACTGCTTCTTCGTGATGGCGCAAATTCCATCAAGGAGGTGGCAGCACGCACCGGCTTCAACGATGCAAGCTATTTCTGCAAGGTATTCAGAGAAAAATATGGCGTGACACCGAAAAGGTTCTGCAAACCCTAGAGGACGCAGTTTTTTTGGGGGGGGCTGTGAGAGGTACTGTCTCCTTGCTGCCGCGACGACAAGGGGTCGGGGGCGTATGTGTGTTTTTTAGTATGGCTTGAAAGTCATATAAATTGGCTATTTATTCATATTGAAGCAACGTGATATCTTCTTGAATTTCATATTATTTTTACGAGAATATGATATGTCAGAAAGATTTTTTGAATTGTTATTTTTTTGTATCTGTTGCTAAATGAATCCATCCTGTTAAAAAGGAGAAACAATGAAGAAGTCCTTCACCTTGATTGAATTGTTGGTTGTCATCGCGATTATCGCGATTTTGGCCGCCATGCTTTTGCCCGCGTTGTCGAAGGCCCGTGAGAAGGCCCGCACCATCTCCTGCGTCAACAATCAGAAGCAAGTTGTTCTGGCCTACACGTTGTATTCCGTGGACAACGAAGACTACGTTCCTGGCGGGTATGGTTCGCTTCAGTGCTATCCCAATGTCAGTGCGGTAGCACATCTTGTTCCCTACCTTGGTGGTCCGACTCTTGACTCCAGCGAATTGGTCGGCAACTCCCTTGCCACTGCGAGTGCCACTGGAAACCGTAAGGATTCTCTGATTCCCAAGAGTTTCTTCTGCACGACCTATCAGTTCGAGAAGCCCGAATATCCTGGTCTGGGCACCTATGGTTTTTCCTATATTGATTCCAATGCACAATACGTGTGGCCGCTTTTCAAGGGAAACACTGAAGGCATATGGGTTGGCTACGGTAACGAGGTCCTTGTGACCCAATCCACCACTTCCGCCGGTCAGGCATCGTTCTCCAACATGGTGGTCATCGCGGATGTCGCCGCATCCAATCCCGGATGGGTCCAATCCAATGTTCTGCTTCCTTACAATGCCGCAAACTGGGGCCGTCTCTGTGCGCGTCATGGTGAGGGCGCAAACGTCGCCTACGCGGACGGCCATGCCTCGACTGCAATTAACCAGGGAGCAATCCGGAATCTGGAGATTTTCAGCGTGGTTCGCGGCAATGCGCAGCCATATTATACGATTGTCAACCACCCCAATTACTACGCCAAGGGCAATGGCACGGGTTCATCCTTGACCGTCATCACCCTCACAAAGTAGTCGTTTCCGAATCGTCCCCGTGTTTTTCGCCTTGCGTCGCTCACAGGTATTTCGCAAGGCGGTCACACGGGGATATGCGCCTTGCAAGCTTTCTTTCGGATTGCCTTGCTCAAGAATTGCCATGGTCGACTCAATATTCAAATCACATTTTCATCCACAATGAATCCAATCAAGAATCTGTTTATGTTATTCGTCATGGGCGCGACTGCCTTTGCTGGCGACATTCTCCTCAATCCCAGGGCGCAGGTGGATTTTGGTGCCGCGGCCGAGATTGAAGTCACGCAGGACGGCCTTCTGGCGCCAACCGGGAGCGGTCTGGTACGGAGCGTTCAGCACACATTGGTGGATACGAAGAAGCGGTATCGGGTATCCGTGGAATACAAGAAGTCGGATGCGGTTGCGGAGTCTCGTGTCCGTGGCACGGTGGTTTTGTCGCCCTACAACATGAAGTGCAAGATGATTGAGGGTGTCCATGTTTCATTCATTGAGGGCAGTGAGGCGGAGGTCCTTGAAATTTCGCCGAGTCGTGGCAAGCGTGTTGTGTTGCGTTTGACCGATGCGTGGAAGAAGGAGTTGGAGAGCGAGAGAAAAGTCCGTCGTGCGGTGACCTTCCTGGTGAAGAGAGATCTTTCAGACATACCGAACTTCTATTGGAGCGTCATTGATGGATATGAAATCGATGGTGACAGGTTGATTCTCAAGGTGAACTGGACGCCTGCGCTGGTTCCTGGCGATCTGGTGCGTCTGCACTACTACGGTTGGCAGGGCATTGGCAAGGACGTATATGCTACCGATGAGTGGCAGACACTCTCCTTTGAGGTCACCGGGGAAAGCAAACGCGCCTGCAGTGACAAGTTTTGGGCTGGCACCCAGGCTGTTGGGTTGGGCATTGGCGGCAAGGGTGTTCTCTTCCGCAATCTTACATTCGAGGAATTAGACTAGAGGGTGGTGAGTACAATGAGAAAGATTTTTCTGGTATTGGTGGCATTTTTCATTCAGGTGGCGCTCATGGCTGGTTCGGAGAAGAGTGTTGAGCAATTGGAGAAGGAGCTTGCGGACCTGAAGGCCGAGAACCTGGCTTTGCGGGAGCATACTGCGTATCAGTATGAGACACCCGAGCGTCCCGAAGGACAGAAGAGTGTACTTGGTTTCAAGGTGGAGCCCATCAAGAATATCCGCTGTGCCTTCATTGGTTGCGGAGCCCGCGGCGGCATGTTCCTGCGGGTGCTCTCGAATTTTCCCGAGCATGTCACCATCAAGGCCGCGGCGGATCTCTACCAGGAGAAGCTGGATGCCATCGACCGTGAACTCAAGGCCAAGGACTATCCCTACGAGGTAGACTATACCACGGACCCAAATGGCTGGAAGGGCATTTGCGAGCGGGACGACATCGACCTCATTTTCGCCGCCACGCCGCCTAGCTTGCATTTGCCAATCGCGATTTACGCCATGGACCACGGCAAGCACGTGGCGGTGGAGGTGCCCATCATCACCAATGTGGAGGAGGCCTGGCAGCTGGTGAATGCGGCAGAGCGCAACCAGCGTCACTGCATCATGCTGGAAAATTGCATGTATGGCGATTACGAGCTGGCGATCAAGAACATGGTGGATCTGGGGCTGTTTGGTCAGACCGTACATGCGGAGGCGGGCTATCTCCACAATCTGGAGGAGTACCGTTTTGACTACAGCGATCCCAAGAACTGGCGTAGCGAATCTCCGACCAAGGTGCCGAAGATTTCCGGCAACAGCTATCCCACCCACGGATTGGGGCCCATCGCCCACTGGCTTGGCATCAATCGCGGGGACCGCATGAAGACCATCGTCTCCGCAGAAACCGCGGATTTCACCATGCGTCACGCCGTGAATATGCTCATGGGGCCGAAGAATCCCATTCCCGAGGGGCATTTCCGTCCAGACCAGAATCTTTCCATCATCACTACGGAGAAGGGTCGTACCATCATGCTCTATTACTCCACGGTGCTACGCCAGCCCTACAGCCGTGCATATCGCCTCAATGGCACCCGCGGTTTTGCGGAGGACCACTCCCAGCATAAGCTTTCAAAGGACACTTGCCAGCGTCGCCTTGCCTTCGAACCGAATTTCCATGTGGATCTCCCCGTGGACAAAGTCAATGCTCTTCTGGAAAAATACCGCCATCCCATCTACGCGAAATTCTCAGCCGAGGCGGAGAAGTTCGGTGGGCACGGTGGCATGGATGCGGTCATGCTCATGCGTTTGATTTACTGCCTCAACAATGGTCTGCCGTTGGATATCGATGTATATGACAGCGTTGCCTGGTCCTGCGTCAGCAATGCCAGTTTGAAATCCGTTCAGCTGGGCGGAATGCCCGTGGAGATTCCGGATTTCACCCGGGGTGCCTGGAAGGATTTCGACGGGGTCAAATACTACTATGTCGACGAAAATGGCGAGACCAGGGCATATTGAGAAACGGCAATGACGAAGATTGTTTTCATCGGGGCGGGAAGTACAGTTTTCGTGAGGAACATCCTGGGGGACTGCATGCAGTTGCCCTCGTTGCAGGATGCGGAAGTCGCGTTGTATGACATTGATGGTGTCCGGCTGAAGGAGTCCCTGGAGATTCTGGAGAATCTGAATGGGAGTATCAACGGCGGCAGGATGCGTTTTGTGTGCTTCTGTGGCGAAGCCTCTCGGCGGGAGGCGTTGTCTGGTGCGGATTTCGTCATCAATGCGGCGAACATCGGCGGTTACGAACCCGCCACCGTGGTGGATTTCGAGGTGCCGAAAAAATATGGCCTTCGCCAGACAATCGCAGATACCATGGGTATCGGGGGGATTTTCCGTGCTCAGCGGAGCATTCCCTTCCTGTTGGATGTGGCACGGGAAATGGAAGCAGTCTGCCCCGAGGCGTGGCTGCTCAACTACGCGAATCCCATGGCAATGCTTACGGGGGCGGTCCTGAAGGCGACCTCCGTTCGTGCAATCGGCCTCTGCCATAGCGTGCAGGTTTGTGTGGCGAGCCTGCTGAATACGCTTGGGATGTATTCCTTCCGCGTGGATTTTGACAAGAAGCATAAATTGCCGATGGATTACGGCTGGAAGGAGAAGGTCGCTGGAATCAATCACATGGCATGGTTGCTGGAAGTCACAAAGGACGGCAAGGACATGTATCCGGAATTGCATGCGAAGGCGGCAGAGTATCTTCGTGAGAATGTGGGCCATGTCCAGCCGCGTTCCGATGGGGAGGACGCCAATCTTGTGCGCCTGCAGCTCATGCAGGATTTTGGATATTATGTCACCGAATCGAGTGTCCACAATGCGGAATACACGCCCTTTTGGATAAAAGCCGCCTATCCGGATGTGGTGAGCGACTATGGAATCACCCTGGATGAATACCCGAAGCGATGTGTTCGCCAGCGCGAACAATGGGCACAGGAGTACAAGGCCATTCGCGAGAAGAGCCTTACCCACGTCCATTCCATCGAATATGCCTCGGAAATCATGGAGGCGATGGTCTCTTGCAGGTCATTCTCCTTTGGAGGAAATCTGCCCAACAATGGATATATTGAAAACCTTCCATCCGAGGCGATCGTGGAGGTTCCCTGCATTGCGGACGGCGATGGTATCCGTGGCACGGTGGTCGGTCGCCTTCCGATGCAGTGCGCTGCGCTGAACATGACAAACATCAATGTGCAGTTGCTTTCCATAGAGGCGGCGCTTACCCGTAGCCGTCAGTCCCTCTATCAAGCGGCAATGCTGGATCCGCATACGGCGGGCGAACTGCCCATCGACAGAATCAAGGCGCTCTGCGACGACATGATTGCGGCACATGGGGATTTGCTGCCAAATTACTCCTAAAAATGATTTACATAACAAGTCATCATCAGGGTGCAGTTCTGAATCATAATCACGGCAAAGAGAGTGGGGAAGGGCTTTCCGTCCTCATACAGGGTGTCTGCGACACCTGCACTCCCGTGACTGTCAATGGCGTTCCTGCCGTAATGGACGGCACCCGCTTTGAGGCGGAGATTACGCTGAGGCAGAAGATAAACAGTGTGGTCGCCAGCACATACACCAGCAATGGGGCTTTTTCCCAGGAGTTGACTCTGGTCTGGGATAAGGCCTCCTTCCGTCGGAGCGGATTCTATTTGGACGACCATATCTTTGTCTTTGAGGACCTGGCGAAAGAGCGTCCCGCAAAGGCCTTCGACCAATTCTATCTAGCGCATCTGAAGAGGCTCCATCGTGAATATGGTCTCAAGGTAACGCTCAATTGTTTCTATGAGAATCCCACGGGTAATTTCAATCTGACGATGATGCCCGACACCTGGAAGAGCGAGTTCATTGACAACTCGGATTGGCTGAGATTCTCATTCCACTCCAAGGCTGAATTTCCTGACAGGCCATACGCGGAGGCCACCGCGGAGGAATTTGGGCGTGACTGGGACCAAGTCCAGAGGGAAATCGAGCGTTTTGCCGGCGTGCCGTCATACATTCCGCCGGTGGTCATACACTGGGCAAATGTCCATCCTGCGGTAGCGCAGGAGTGCATCCGTCGTGGTGTCAATGCATACTTCACCTCATTCAGGCTTCGCGTGATGGGCGGACCGAGTCTGGCCGACCGTAGCAAGGGTGCCACGAACTACGATGCCGTCCAGAGTCGCTCGCTTTCGGGTGCGGACAAGGCCTCGCCCTCGGAGGCATTCAATCTCCACTATGGTTTTGGTCAGGAGAAGAGTTTTCTCACCAGGCACATGGCATATTATGACCCTGCACTCAAGGTCTTTTTCTTCATCAATGGTGTCTGCACCAATCTGGTGCCCTTGAAGGAGTTGACTCCAAAGCTGGAGGCGATGTTCGCAAATGCGGAAATATCAGGGGCCGAGGCGTTCAGCCTGGCAGGACACGAACAGTACTCTTTCCCCAGATATTTCAATTATCTTCCCGACCATCTCGAACGTCTGGAACTGGCGACGAGAACCATGACTGAACACGGTTGCAGTTTTGTCTTTACCAGGGAGGGCATCCTGGGCAACACCGGCTGGCAGTAGGTGATATGTTTTTTGCGCGCACACTGTTGCAGTGTGCACGCAAGTTGAAATGAGATTAAATTCCCTCCAAAGTGTTGTGCTTTGGAGGGGGGGGTATTGGTTATTTAGAATTTTGCATTGACGAAGGGGAAGAAGACTAGCGGGCCATTTTTGATGACATTTCCCAGGCCGATTTGGACGCCATACATATCATCGCAGACATTGACAAGCCCGAGCTGGAGGCCTTTCATATTTTTGGCGTAATTAACCAATCCGATTTGGACGCCGTGCATGGATTGGAGGAAGCCTATGCCTGTCAGTTGGAGTCCGACCACGTCGTTGTGAATTCCGATGACATTGACATTCACGCCTTTGGCAGTCTCTTTGATTCTGCCAAATATGCTGAGGTTCAGACCCGTGAAATCCTGTTTGGCGACGATTACTTGTCCAATCACCACGCCAGAGACATTGCCGTCAATGATATTGCAGAAGCCGATTTCCAGGCCCTTAAAGTCGCCGTCGGTTTTGTGGGCGATACCCACGGTCAAGCCGGTGCTGTCATGGGTGCGTGTGTAGATGCCTAGACGCAAGCCCGCCTGGTCGTATTCCCGGTTCGGGTACTGCACTGGGTCGATCAAGGAGAGCACAACCGGCGTAGTCTTTGCCATGAGTGTGCAGGCGAAAAGGACGAAGAGGCAAAAGAGGAAGTGTTTTTTCATAAGTTACTCCTTTTTTGGGGGGTAAGGGGTGGGATGCACACGAAGGGATACAACTCAGGACCATGCACCGATGAGGTCCTGTAGGATTGTGTATAAGTTAATGACAGGATATGTTTTTGCCACCCGCGCTAGATGGATTTTGATTACGTTGTGTGCCTTGCCTTGCGGGGGACATAGCGAAATAAAAAAACGCCATCGCGGGGAAGCGGTGGCGTTTTTTGAGGGAGTTGTCCTCAAGAACTACTTGTTCTTGTGGCGGAGTGCCTTGCGGATCTTGTCTCTCTTATGCTTTGCAATCTTCTTGCGGCGCTGCTTTTTGACGGAACCCATTTTGAAGTCCTCAGTGTTAGGTGTTACTTTTTATGGAAAGGTAGAAAAATCGGCAACTCGTTAATGTAGTGCCTGCCTTGATTTTTTCAAGTTATTGATATCTCCGTACGGGGTATTTCATGGTGAGAGACTGGAGATATTCCTCGCGTCTTCTGTCGCTTTCCTGGTCTTCCAGGAGTCTTTTGATTTTTTTCTGGATATCGGTAGTCAGTTCCACTTCCTCGCCGCCTTCCCGTTCCATCAGCTTTACCAGATAGACGGAGGAACCGATTTCCAGGTTGTTGGGTCCGACCTGTCCCGCGTTGAGAGGAAGGATCTCCTTTTCCAGAGCGGGTGCCATGGAGGACATCCATCCCAGATCGCCGCCATTTTCCGCCTGGGCGCCCTTGGAGTATTTTCGTGCCAGGTCGCCAAAATCCGCCCCTAGTGACAATTGTTTGCGGATTTCCGTGACAATCTCCTGGTATCCCTCTTCCTTGGGAATTTGGATTGCCTGGATATGGAAGCGTGTCTCCTGGGCGAAATCCTGTTTGTGTCCCTGGAAATACGCCTGGATTTGTTCGGTGGTAATGAAGATGTTCCGTCTTGTGCGATCATAGAGGAGCATATCGATGGCGAGTCTCCTGGCGACTTCCGCCTCGAAGTCCTTGTAAGTCAGGTTGTCGCGATGGAGCATATCCCGAAAGCGCTCTTCGTTGGCATTGGCCCGCGCCTGGATAATCTGGTCCACGCGTTCCTGCAGGTATTCCTTGGGCATCTTTGCCTTCAATTCCTGGAAATCCGTCCAGACCAGCTCATCGACAATCAGTTCATCCAATGCCTCTGCGCGCAGTTTTGCCACCGCCTCCATGCGTTCTTGCAGGGAGAGAGAGGGCGGCAGCGCGGCCTCTTCCTGAGCGGTGGCCATGCGGATGTCGTAGGAGGTAATGACTTTGTCGCCGACTCGTGCCAGGACGGCGTCGGTGAAATCGGCGGCGGTCATCAGCAATGCGATGAAAGTGCCTGCGAGTATGAGTGCCTTCTTCATGGAATTTTGTTATTCTTGAGATTGGTGAGCTTAATGGCCTGCCTAGGGAAGTTTCGGCAGGGTGCCATTTTTGTTGAATTTTTCGTATCGTTCGCGAATTGCTTCGGCCGTCTTGGTGTCATTTCGTTCTTTCAGGAGTTCCAGCAGTTCCTTGTTTGCATTTACGTAGACATGGGGAGAGGCGCTTTCCTGGGGGGCATTGCGTCGGGTGGTCTCGTATTCCACGATAATTTGCTGGAAGAGGGATTCCGCCTCGGGGAACTTATTTTCCTTTCTCAGGCAGCGAGCCAGGATGAGTGTGGCGCGGGCATTGAGGGAGGCATCCCCTGCAGCGTTGTTTTTACGGATTTCCGCCACATATCCCCTTGCTTCGTTTGTTCTTCCCATGGCATAACTGAGTTCTGCCATGCGTCCCAACAACGCGTATCCGAGGGGGGATTGTCCTGCCTTTTCCCGGGCCTGCCTATAGGTCTCGAGGGCCTCTTCGGATTTTCCTAGCTCGACCAGGATATCCCCTTTGAGGAAGCCTGTACGGGCCAGTAGTGCGGGGGTATTCGTCCAATCCGAAATTTTCTGAAGCAAATCCAGGGCGCGTGTCTTGCCATCCACGGATTTATCCACGACCGTCTCTTTCCCTTCCGCATCGGTGGTGATTTCCGTGATGGTGACTGTTGGACATTGGGCGGAACATTCTGCTTCTTCGTAAAGTGCCAGTGCCTTCAATTCCGAGGTGGCATGGACGAAAGAGGCTACCTTTCGATAGAAGTCAATGGCTTTTGTGAAGTCGTTTTCGCTGGCATGCCAATCGCCGATACGCAGGGCGACCTCGGGGGCTTCCACAGTCTCCGCATAGTCCTCAATGAATTTCTTGCCCCAGGCGAGGGCGTCGGGATTGCCCAGCTGGAAGCCGAGGATGATATTCTTCAGACGGACCCTACGAATCTGGTCGGGATCCACATCGGGATGTCTTTCCAGAAATTCCTTCAGGATGTCCAGCGCCTGTCGCAGACCTGTTTCGCCTCCAAGTGCGAGGGCGCGTGCGTGGGCTTCCATAAAGGCGTCACAACTGATTTTGGTATCGGGGCATTCTCTGGCGACTTGAAGGAGTGCAGCTATGGCCGCACTAGAGTCTCTGGTGGCCTTTCCCATGGCAATGCGTGCTGTCCAGCGTAGTGGCGAGTCTTCGGGGCAGACCGACAGGAATTTCTGGAACTGCTCGATTGCATCGTCATTCTTCTGTTGTTTTGTCAAGAGTCTACCGGCTTCCAGTCGTGCTTCCAGAGCTTCGGGGACGTTTTCGCCGAAGCGGTCTGCGACTTCGATGAAGAGTGCGATTGCCTCATCGAGTCGTCCCAGTTTTTCATTTTGTTCTGCGGCGAATCTCAAGACTGTGGCCTGGTCTTTGGGGGAGTCGGTGAGGGTTTCTGCCAAGCGGAAGGTCTTTGCGGCATCATCAGTCAGGCCTTCCTGGGCCTGACACTGTGCCGCGTTGACTGCCGCATTGTAGCGCAGGGATTTTTCCAGTGCCTGGTCTAGAGCGATGGAGTTGTACAATTCGATGGCGCTGCGTCGTTCATTCAGGGCTTGGCGCAGTTCGGCCAACCGAAGTGTGATGCTGACATCCTCGGGATACTTTTCGTGCAATTCCAGAAGGACGGCCTTGGCTTCGGGGAGGGCGTTGGTGGTCACCAATGCCTCGACCTGATTTTTTGCGGCGGCGATAGCATCTGTTTCCGTGAGGGCGACTTTACATGCCGCTCCGAAGAGTGCCGCGGCATCTTTCAGCAGGCCTTTCGTCTGGCACGCGGTCGCCATGGTGGAGAGGGCATCCCACCATTGTTTGTTGTAAGCTATTTTTTTTTCTTCGTCTTTTTTGTCTTTTCCTTCGTCTTTTTTGTCGGGAATACTGTTGCTTAGGTCATTCTCTTTGTAGTATGCCAGTGCGTCATCCAATTTGCCTTCGCCGATATTGCAACAGATTCGCAGGAGTTTCAGGGATATCATTTCGTCATTGGAAAGATTCATTCCTTCCAGGTCAGCGATAGCCTTTTTGGCGGTCTCCCATTCATGCTGGGCGACGGCGGCCTGAAGGATTCTCCAGGTGAGTTTGATTCTATCCTGGGAAGTGATATTCGCCTCCTCGAGTGCGGGGGCTAGAATTTGCAGGGTGTCATTCCATCGTCCTGTGGCATTCCAGGCATCTGCGATAGCCGTCAGAGTCTGTGCACGGAGGTCTCCCAGTTCTTCCTTGGGCAATTCTAGCAGTGGGGCAAGAAAATTCAGGGCTGTTGTGTAGTCACCCTTTTCGACATTTGCCTGCCCTGCGGTAAGCAGTAACAGATTCCGCATTTGGGGATTCTGTGGTGGGGTCTGCTTTGCCAGGAAGTCGTTGACGAGTTGGAGCGCCTGTTTGGATTGGTTGTCCAGAAGATAGGATTTCGCCAGCAGTGCGGTGGCTTCTTCGCGGTCTCGGGCGGTCTTGGCTTCCTGCAGGGAGAGGGTAAAATATCGAATAGCGTTTTTATAGAGTTTGTCGGCCAGCGCCTGTTGTCCATAGAGTTTATTCAGGCCGCTTTGAGGCGCATTCTCTGGGAAGAGAAATGCGCCTTTCTCCTGGCTTTGTGGTGCCGCTTCTAGGGTGGCACCACAAATTACCATGAGCGATAGAATCAGTGTAGCGAGGTATCTCATTAGATATCTTTTTGGAGGAGTTCGGTTAGAATGCGAGTCAGGGCCTGGCGATAGCTCTTGGCATCCATAATGCCATCCTGGACATTGACCTTGGTTTCCATGCGGAAGGGCAGCAGTTTTGCCTTATGTGCGATGGCGTCGTCCTGAATGGAGATATCCCCCACGAAAAGGAGTGTATTCTTGGAAGTCAGGCAGACGCGGTCGAAGCGGAAACCCCGTTTGGCATTGATGGAGGACTTGGGGAGATTCCGGAGGGTATCAATGGAAGTGGCCTTAAGAAGGCGATCCAGTGGCAGTGCCCACTTGTAGCCTGGGATGGAATGGAGTTCTCCGTCCTCAGAGGTATATCTCATTTCCGTGGAGCACAGGTATCCTGGCAGGGTGAATTCGGTGATTTCGAAACCCTCGGTGATATTCAGGGAGGGGTTATCCAGGATGTAGGTATGGTCTTCCTTGCTCGAGTGGAGGCAACCAGTCAGTAGGAGGCATGCCGCGAATGCGATGAAGAGGAGTTGTTTCATGGTGGTATAGGGTGTCTATGAGTTGAAGTCGTTGTGTTTGAAGAATGAATTACTTTCCCAGGATGAGCGCCTGTGGATTCTTGTTCAGGGTATCCAGCAATTCGTGGAGTTGTATCATGAGTTGGTCGCATTCGTTCATGATGCCCTGAATTCGCTGTCGTTCTGGGGAATTCTCTGCGCTGGCGTCTCGGAGGTTAGCGATGATTGCCTGTGCCTGTTCCATGTCGGCTTGGGCGGTGACGATGGCGGTATTCAGGTTCGCGATGAGCTCCTTGATTTCTGTACGGTTTTCGTCAAGAAGGCCATTCAGGTTTCCCACGAAGTCCTTGGTGTTGGTGACCGCCGCGGGCAGGTCATCCTTCATGGAGTCGAGGATTTCGTTGACTTTCGTGATGGTCTCGTTTAGCTTTGAGGTAATTTCGTTCATTCGGTCTGTGACGCGTGGAATTGTCTCGTTGATGCGCATGGAGACATTGGAGATGTTTGTGGAGACCGTGGAGAAATTCTCCAAGATTTTTCTGTGTTCGCCTTTGTCGATGAATTCACAGAAATCCTGGAAGAGTTTCTGGAGGCTGTCGAGTTTGTTGGTGAAACCATTTTCCTTCATCTTCTTTGCCATCATATCCAGGAGAGAGAGGTGCGAGGGAATGACCTGCCTATCCCATAGTTTCTGCGCGAAACCCTCTGGTTCATCAGTGATGGAGTGGACGAAATTCAATGCGATGTAGATTTGTCCCGTCAACAGGGAGAGTGTCTCCAGTTCAGCCCGCAAGTCATATTTCAGGATCATATTTCCCAGGAATTCGTTGGCCAGGTGGATGTTTTCGGAACTGTGTGGGAGGAACTTGAAGAAGCTGGTGGAGCTGTAGCCCAGGCGTTCGGGGAAGATCTTGACGGAGACTTCCACGGGTAGCACATCCAGCTTGTATTCTGCCAAATCATGGATGGCGTCCTCTGGTAAGGGAGCCAGGTTAATCTGGCTGACTTCGCCAATGGCGATGCCGCGGAACATCACGGGGGCACCGATGGCCAGGCCTTTGACGGAGGTCGTGAAGTAGATATCGTATTCGATGACATCACGGGCCCATTTGTTGCCCCCCATGGTTAGGACAAGGGCAACCAGTAGGATGATCGCACCGAGGACGAAAGAACCGATGACGGTGATTTGTTTAGAGGTGTTAGTCATGGAAGCGTCTGCTTAGAGGTGGATGATGGAAATGGTATTTATCGGCCGCCCGCGCGGGTAAGGAATTCCTTGATTTCTGGGGTAGGCGGGTCTTTGAGGAGGTCTTTTGGATTACCTCTTCCGATGATGGATTTGGTCCTTGGGTTGAGGTAGATTGCGTCGGTTCCCACGGTGAAGATGCTATCCAGATCGTGGGTAACGATGACCAGCGTGGTTCCCAGGGAATTCCGGAGTTCCAGGATAAGCTGGTCCAGGTTCATGGCGGAGACGGGGTCCAGTCCCGCGCTGGGTTCGTCAAAGAAGAGGATTTCTGGATCCAGAGCCAGCGCTCTCGCCAGGCCTGCGCGTTTTTGCATACCGCCGGAGATTTCGGAGGGGTAGTAGTCTTCGAAGCCCGCCAGGCCCACCAGTTCCAGTTTTGAGGAGCAGATTTCCTGGATGTCCTTTTCTCCCAGGTCGGTATAGAGTTGCAGAGGCAAGGCGATGTTTTCGGCCAGTGTCATGGAACTCCAGAGACCACAGCGCTGATAGAGGATGCCGATGTGCTGCATGAATTTCTGGCGTTCGGTTTCACCCATTGCCCAGAAATCCTGCCCTAGCAGTTTTACGGTGCCTTTTGCGGGGGGCTGCAGACCAATGAGGTGCCGCAGGAGAGTGGATTTACCACAGCCCGAAGGGCCGATGACCAGAAAGACATCGCCTTTCTTGACGTTGAAATTCAAGTCATCCATAATGACTCTGGAGCCATACGCCATTGTCAGATGACTTACTTCGATGGGGAATTCGAAATCAGGCATGATGGGTATCAGATTTTGAGGATGACGGTGATGACGGTGATGAGAGAGGTGGCAATAACGATGCAGACGATGCTGTAGACCACTGCCGCCGTGGTGATTTTACCTACGGCTGCGGCGCTGCGTCCGCAATGGATGCCCTGGTAGCAACCGCAGCAGGCATCGAGGGTTCCCAGGACGAAGCAGGTGATTAGTCCCACAAAGAGGTCGTTGAGACGTGTGGTGGTGACCAGCGTGTTGAGGTATGCGTGTGCGGTCAAGTCCATGTCAAAGACTGCGACGATCATTCCGCCGATAATGCTGACGATATCGGCGAAGACCGCCAGCACAGGGAGCATCAGCGTCATTGCCAGGAAGCGTGGCAGAACGAGGAAATCCGTCTGTGGGACTCCCAGAGTATGGAGTGCATCCAGTTCTTCATTGACCTGCATGGTACCCAGTTCTGCGGCGTATGACGCGCTGGTGCGTCCTGCCATGACGACTCCCACCATGACGGGTGCCATCAGTCGCAGCATTCCGATGCCCACAAGGCTGGCCACGTATGGTTCGGCATGGAACCACTTCAGTGGGATGGAGCCCACGAATGCCAGGATGAGCCCCATGAGGAAGCTGATGAGTGAAACGATGCCCAGTGCCCTTGGGCCGCAGTTGATGACTTGTGCAAAGAAGTCTCCCCAGCGCATCTTGGAGCGGAAGGTGATTAGTCGGAAGAGTGACAGCGTGACATCGCCGGTGAAATAAATGATTTCGTGGATGGTCTTTTTGAGTTCCAGCCCGAAGAGTCCCGACTTATGGACGATGGAGAGTTCCTGGTCTTGTTGCCTGCGTTGCGCGGTGGCATTTTTTCTGCCGTAGACACCTAGGTCAAGGATGCGTCGCAATCCTTCGGGAAGTTGGGTGAGGTCTGCGGAATTGCCCTGTTTTTCTCCGTATGCGAGGACCTTCGAGAGGAAGGAGAGCAGGATGGAATCCCATTTCCCCAGTTGTGAGGCATCGATTTTCCAAGGCCCTTCTATGGGGTTGTCTTTCAGGAATTGGTCCGCATCCGGATGGGGTGCGGTTCGTTTCCAGTCTCCCTGAAGGATTAGCACGCCGTTTTGAAATGTAGCGGTTGCGTCGGACATTATGGGTTACTTTCCTAGTCGTTTGGTCTTTCCCGAAACGAAGTCCAGTAGGATTTTCGTATGGGTGAGATTTTGATCGATGAGTTGGAGCCGCGTCTTCAGCGGTTCGGCATATCGGGGATAGTCGGTGGCCCATTTAGCAATTTGGTCACGGACGATCTGTGTTTCCGACAATGCCTTGGCGAGCTGTTCTGCGGCGCAGGGCATGAACTCGAAATTGATGCGGTCGAAGGCATTTCGGCAGGCACCTGCTGCGTAGCCCAGGTGACTCAGTAGCTCCAGCTGCTTTCGTGGGGGGCAGAAGGGCAGTGCCCCCAGGATGGCGACCTGTGACCAATCCAACGCCAGCATGAAGCATGCGTTGGAGAGGGCGCCGCACATTCCCTGTGCCTGTGCCAAGTCCTGTTCTCGCGGGGAAAGGGACTCGAAGAACTCCTTGTCCTGCTTTTCCATTTCCTTGGGATCCCTGTCCATGCGGTCCAAGATTTCCTGGTACTGCAATTCGAAGGGTGCGTCCTCTCCTTGGTAGAAGGAGTCTCCGGGCGGGGGTAGGCAGGTCAGGGACTCCAGGGATTCCAGAAATTCCCTGGGATAGCCCTTCTTTTCCAGTTCCGCAAAAGTCAGGTCTTCGCAGGCAGGGAGCTTCCGATAGCGGTCCAGCAGGGACATATACTGGCTGACAAGGCGCAGGTGTGCCTTGGAGGCCGCGCTGGCGCCTTGTGGCGTATCGATGTCAATGCCGAGAAAGTCCATGAGACGAATGCGGGAACTACATTGCGGCGATGATCTGTCGTCCGAATTCGGAGCAGCTGACCAGTTGTGCGCCTTCCATCTGTCGTGCAAAGTCGTAGGTGACGGTCTTCTGTGCGATGGCCTTTTCCAGTCCCTTGACGATGAGTGAAGCGGCTTCGCGCCAACCGATGTGCCGCAGGAGGAGTTCTGCGGAGAGGATGAGGCTGCCGGGGTTTACCTTGTCCTGGTTGGCGTACTTGGGTGCGGTGCCGTGAGTTGCCTCGAAGACTGCCGCGCCGGTGCGGTAGTTGATGTTTGCGCCGGGGGCGATGCCGATGCCGCCTACTTCTGCCGCCAAGGCGTCAGAGATGTAGTCGCCATTGAGGTTCAGAGTGGCCACCACGCTGTATTCGGCGGGGCGGGTCTGGATCTGCTGGAGGAATGCGTCAGCGATGACATCCTTGATCGTGATGGTTTTGCCGGTGCGGGGATTTGCGAAAGTGCACCAGGGACCTTCGCCGATGAGCTGTGCGCCATACTTTTCCTTGGCAATCTGGTATCCCCAATCACGGAAACCGCCTTCGGTGAATTTCATGATATTGCCCTTGTGGACCAGTGTGACGGAGTCGCGGTCTTCGGCGATGGCGTATTCGATGGCGGCTTCCACCAGACGCTGGGTGCCTTCCTTGGAGACGGGCTTGATGCCGATGCCGCATTCCTCCGGGAAGCGGATCTTGGCGAAGCGCTCCGGGAAGCGTGCCTTGAGGAAATCCAGGATTTCCTGGGCCTCGGGGGTGCCGGACTTGAATTCGATGCCCGCGTAGATGTCCTCGGTGTTTTCACGGAAGATGGTCATGTCCACCAACTCGGGATGCTTGGCGGGGGAGGGCACGCCTTCGAAGTGTCGGACGGGGCGCAGGCAGACATAGAGATCCAATGCCTGGCGGATTGCCACATTCAGGCTGCGGATGCCGCCACCGATGGGTGTGGTCAGGGGGCCCTTGATGCCCACGAGATACTTGCGGAAGGCCTCCAGGGTGTCATCGGGAAGCCAAGTGCCCAGGGTATTGAAGGCCTTTTCGCCAGCCAGGACTTCTTTCCATTCGATGGAACGGTTGCCGTTGTAGGCTTTGGTTACTGCGGCGTCCACCACCGCCTGGGTAGCGCGCCAGATATCGGGACCAATGCCGTCGCCTTCAATGAAGGGAATGATGGGATGGTTGCCAGAAACGAGGCCATTGGGCCCCATGGTGATGATGTCAGACATGATTGAATGCGCTCCTGAAGAAAGGGTGCTTGATTAGGTAGAGTAAACTCCTAAATATAATGCTTCAATACGCGTTTTCTTATATGCGCGTACGTGTAGTCTTCCCCTAATCCACGGGGATAAGCACTTCGCCCCAGACGTCGTTGCCCGTGAATTGCCAGGTGCCAGGGGCAATCTCGGTGGCGTGTCCGTAGAGGGCATTCATGGTGGGAGCGCCCTCTGGCAATTTCAGAGTCGCATTGAGATTATCTGGACCGATGTTTGCCAGGATGTAGAGAGTCTTGCCTTGTGCATCTGTGAGAGAGGCGGCTTCTGCGCGTCCCGCCTGGATTTCCAGTTTCACGGGGACAGGCGAGGGTTCCGCCAGGAGCCAGGGTTCCAGAGATTTCAGCATGGTAGCCAGGGACTTGACATCCGCCCAGCGCTGATAGAAGGGTTCTCGTGCTTCCAGGGGATAGTTCGTGGTGGGGCCATTCCGTTTCAGGTCATAGAAGCAGTAGCAGATGAAGCCGCGGGCGCCCCGTAGTGCCTCGTAGAGGATGACGCCCCGCATCTGGTCCAGGGTGGGCATGCGGTATTTGTCATAGCATGCGGGATCCTTTCGTGCCTTGTAGTTTCCCCAGTTGAACGTCTGTGGAACTGCCCAGCAGGATTGTCCCGAGCGTTCCACGGCATCCATGGCGTCGATGCACCGTTCCTGTTCTGCGGGGATATCCCGTCCGATGGGATATGGATCCACGCCGATGACGTCGCAGGAAGAAGCGAAGAGCGGTGCTTCCGCGTAATCGCAGAGGACTCCCCAGGTGGGGTGATTGGGATCCAGGCTGTTGATGAGCTGACGGCGCTTGTCCACGATGCTCCGGTCGGCGAGTGTGATTTCGTCATTGTTGTACCAGGCCAGGAGTGCGGGGTGGTCCTTGAAGGCATTGACGATGGTGGTGACGGTGTCGTCGGGTGTCTCGCCTCCGAAGCTCTTTTGGATTGACCCGCATGCGGCTTCTGTTTCCTTGATGTTATAGATGTCTTTGACGGAGAAGATGATCTTTTTGCCGTGTTCGTTGAGTTTATCCAGGAATTCCAGAGCCTGCGGGATGGTTTCCTGTGTCGTAGGCGTCTTGGTTTTGAGCTGTCCTGAATTGTAGGGCATGATGCAGTTGAAATCCGAGTCCAGGAAGAGTTCCAGGTCGTCATCTTCGTCCACCGCGCCGAAGTAGATACCGATAGGCAAGAAGGGGTCTCCATCCATGATTGTCCTGCCGAATTTGTCAATATGGCATTCCTCTGGGATGGGTGTGGTGTCTTCTGGCATGACATTCAGTGTGAGTTCCAGGGTGCTTTCGGCTTCCTTACGCTTGTTCTTGAAGAGCTTCGCGGTCAGTTTACCAGGGCCGATGGGCAGTTGGGGAAGAGCGAAGTCAATAGTGTGTCCCTTGGTCAAAGGCGCGGTGAATTCGTGTGTCTTTCCGCTGGCGTCAGTGAAAGTCGCTTGGATGGTGTAGCCTTTGAAGGGCGCATCGCCTTTCTTGAAACGGAGTTGTGCCACATTGAAGCGGAGAATTGCCTCTTGTGAAGATAGTTTTCCCTGGGTTGGATAGACCAGAAAGAGTTCTGGCGGTTTAGAAGACAGGGTCTGTTTGAGTCCCTCCAGAAGATTCGCGGCGGGGAGGATTGTGGCGTTCAGGAAGAGCAAGGCAAGGGCTAGGGTGATGGCGATGCGTTTCATGGGGGCTCCGTCGTGTAAAGGATGAATAGGGGAAAGTGCTCTGGGACGAACTGTAATCCGCAAAATGAATTTTGGCTTGGGTATATCAAAAAAAGAGAGTGAATGTCCTCGTCGTTTTCCCATTGGTGTTGCATATTATGGAGAGACACCGAGAAAACGATGGGCGTTTTCTGGTGTTTCCTTACTGAAGCTACGAATGTCCAAGTCTCTGAACATCTTTATTTCGCTGTTCAAGTATTTCCCGTATGGCGGCTTGCAGAAAGACACTCTGCGCTTTGCGCGGGAGGCAGTGCGTCGTGGACATCAGGTCACTCTCTTTGTTACATCCTGGGAGGGTGACAAGCCTACGGAAGAGAATCTCCATTTGGAATTTTCTCCCGCTATTCGTTCCTGGAGTAATATTGGCAGGATGGACGAGTTTGGGAGATTTGCGTTAGAGCGATTGGCATCTGGGGACTTCGATGTTTCGCTTGCTATGAATCGGGTTCCTGGACACGATTTTTATTTTGCGGCGGATGGTTGCATGAAGACCTATCTGCCCCAGAAACACGGCTGGCTGTGGCGTGCATTGTCTCCGCGATGTCATGGAATTTTGCGTCAGGAGACGGCGATTTTCGGTGCGTCATCCCGAACTCGTGTCCTCTATATCGCTGACAAACAACGTCGTGAGTTTTCGCAGGAATACGGCATTGGGACGGAACGATTGCTGGAATTGCCGCCTGGGATGGACGAGTCATGCCTGCCGCCCCCATTGGATGTGGCGCAGGAAATCCGTAGCGCGAGCCGCCGGGAATTGGGGCTGAGAAATGAGGATTTCCTGTTGTTGTTGGCGGGGACCAGCTTTTACCGCAAGGGGGCCGATCGGGCCATTTCTGCGCTAGGGGCACTGCCCGAGGAACTTCGCAAGCGCAGTCGTTTTTGCATGATTGGCGGTACGAAGGCAGATACCCTATGGGCTTATGCGGAAAAAATCGGCGTTCCCCGTGAAAATGTGATTCCTTTGGCCCCCCGTCCCAGTATTCGCGAGGTGCTTTTGGCGGCGGATTTGATGCTCCATCCCGCAAGAGAAGAGGGGACGGGGACGGTGCTGGTGGAGGCCATCGCCAATGGTGTGCCTGTGCTTTGCACGCAGCTTTGCGGTTTCAGTCCGTATGTGGAGGGGTCGGGGTGTCCTACCATCCCGGAGCCCTTCCGCCAGGAGTCGCTCAATCGCGCGTTGTCAGAGGCGCTGGGGGACCTTCCAAACCTACGTCAAAGCACGCTGGCGTACGCGAAAACGCAGGATTTTTGTGGTCGATCCCGTGTAGCCATCGACTACCTGGAGGCATTTGTTCGGGGATGATTTTCCCGTCTTTTGAGGGGAAAAATCCGTTTTTTTCGAGAATTTCTGATAAACTCTGAAAGAAATCGCCATTTTGGCGCGTATAGATTGTGTTGACGTGTCAGATATCCTGACCGCAATGCAATTTATATGCGGTGGTTGAGTTCGCGGGCATTCTGTTGGGTTTGGTGTCTTGCGGACTCCTCTGCCGCTTTTTTGTGCATAGGATTATCAGGGAAGATATGGAAGGCAATTTTTGGGGGGCGTTGAGGATTCGATGTCATATACTACTCGTCAATCGCTTTTACGGGGGCTGATTTCCAATGAGGAGCGTTCCTGGATGGATTTCCAGGAGTTTTATACGCCTCTTATTGTGATTTGCGGCCATGACTATCATCTCACAGACGAGGAGATAGAGGACCTTCGGCAAGAGGTGATGGTGGATTTGTTCAAGAATAACGTGATTTCCAAATACGATCCCAGGCGGGGGCGTTTCCGTGGGCTATTGCGGACTATCATCCACCACAAGGCCTATCGGATTTACCAGAAGCGCCTGCCCAATACCGAGGCGTTGACGGAGGAAAATTCCGGCGTTGTTGATTCCCAGGAAGGTCGTTGGGAAGATGAGTGGCGTGCGTTCCTTCAGGAAGTCGCCTTAAAGCAGCTGCGTGAGAGTGCGGACGAGCAGCAGTATATGGCCTTTGATTTATATGTTCTTCAGGAGAAGGACCCCAAGACCGTGGCGAGCATATTGGGCTTTTCGGTAAACCAGGTCTATCTGGCTAAGAATCGGCTTGGGGCGAAGCTCCGGGAAATTGTGGAGCAATTGGAACGCGAGGAAAACGACTGATACCGTAGGACAGTTAGGACAGCTAGGACAGCTAGGACAGCTAGGACAGCTAGGACCACCGGTCCTACCAGTCCTACCAGTCCTACAG
>DCIO01000018.1:7169-14734 GCA_002315885.1 Lentisphaeria bacterium UBA1724 | reverse complement strand
GGTCCTATCCGTCCTACAGGTCCTACAGGTCCTACAAGCCTAGAAGGAGAAGAGTTTGATGGGGAAGGCGCGTTTGACGGTATTGGGGTCGTCCGCGTAGAAGAGTTCTGCATTCATCTTTGCGATGGATTCGATATTCTTCTTTGCGGGTCCCATACGGGTGAATTGCGAGAAGGAGATGACCGCGGTTTCGTCGGCTTCGGTAGTGGCATACATGGCCACGATTTCGCCGGTCATGGCGTCACGAACGCGGCACTCCACGCCGACACAGCCATCGCTCAGCATGGCAGTGGCAATTGCCACGCCTGGGACCACCAGGTCAACGGCACCGCCTGCCACATTTAGGAGTGCCTGTGTGGGGACCAGTGCCACGATGGCGGTCTCGATGACCAGGCAGTCCTTTTCATTGGGATCGTCGGTCAAGAGGCAGTATTCGGGATCGAAGTAGCCATCCAATTGGTCTCGGAATTCCTTCTGCATATATTCTGCCAGTTCATCAATGGCATCCTGGAGTTTTCCCCCCAGCAATTTATTGGTGCCCTTCCAGTTTTCGGCATCGTGGAGACCGTCGGTATAGACGGGGGCCACACGGAGGTATTTGGGGGTGCGGATGTTTTCCGCAGCCCATGCGTAATGGAAGGGGAAGGTGTCGGGGCACTTGATTAGTCTTTCCTGGTGGGGCAGGAAATCCGAGACAGGCAGGGGCTCCGCACGCATCCAAGAATGGAATTTAGCACAGGAAGAAAGCATGCACACCAACAGGAGGCAAGATAAAATACGGAGAGATTTTTTCATGATTCTTGATTTTTCGCCCTAAAGGGCTCACACAGAACAGAAGGGGTTCAAAACTTCACCTAGCAGTTTTGCTGCCAGCGCCAGGCGTCCCGGCACATGTCATCCAGGTTCTTTTCGGCGTGCCAGCCCAGCAGTTCACGTGCCTTCTTGGCTTCGGCATAGCATTCCGCAATGTCGCCAGGACGGCGAGGGGCGATGGCGTAAGGCACATCCACGTTGTTGACGCGCTTGAAGGACTCCACCATCTCCAGGACGCTGTAGCCTGTGCCTGTACCCAGATTGAAGACCTGCACCCCCGTGTTCTTCTCGGCATAGTTCAACGCCGCCAGGTGCCCTTTCGCCAGATCCACCACGTGGATGTAGTCTCGGACGCCGGTGCCGTCCTTGGTGGGATAGTCATTGCCGAAGACGCTGAGCTGCTTTCGGATGCCTGCGGCAGTCTGGGTGATGTAGGGCAACAGGTTGTTGGGGATGCCGTTGGGTTTTTCGCCGATGAGGCCGCTTTCGTGGGCGCCGATGGGATTGAAGTAGCGCAGGATGGCGATGGCCATTTCGGGATAGGCCTTGCCGGTGCCCTGCAGAATCTGTTCGATCATGTATTTGGTCCAGCCGTAGGGGTTGGTGCAGTTGCCCGTGGGGGATTCTTCCGAGAAGGGGGCGGCGCTGTTGTCACCATAGACGGTGGCGGAGGAACTGAAGATAAAATGACGGCAGTCGTGGCGGCGCATGGTTTCCAGGACGGTCAGGGCGGTATCCAGGTTGTTGCGGTAGTATTCCAGGGGCTTGGCGACGGACTCGCCCACGGCTTTGAACCCCGCAAAGTGCACCACGGCGCTGATGTCGTGGGAGGCGAAGATGGCTTCCACCACAGAGGCGTCAGCTACATCCGCCTTGATGAAGACGGGGCGCTTGCCGGTGATGGTCTCAATGCGGTCAATGACGGAGACCTCGCTGTTGGAGAGGTCGTCGGCGATGATGACCTCGCGGCCGGCGTTGAGGAGTTCTACTGCGGTGTGGGAGCCGATGAAACCAGCTCCACCAGTCAAAAGAATGGCGGACATGATTGAGTAAATCCTAAAATTCGATGTTTTGGGCGAGATAAAAGAATTGCAAACGTAAAAAACTAAAGGTATTGTCTTTAGACAGTTTTTCAAGTCATTTCCATCGACGACAACGGGGCGTTGTTGCGTGCCGGATAATTTCTCTCTCTTTTTTTCGACTTTGGACTTGAAAAATATCAAAAAGGTTGCCATAATACCACAAATTCCTAAAAAATCATAACGTTCGACAAAAGCAAGTCTCTCTCAACCCAAGGAAATTCCCCAAATGAAGAAGTCTTTTACCCTGATTGAATTGTTGGTCGTCATCGCCATCATCGCCATTTTGGCCGCCATGCTCCTGCCCGCCCTGTCCAAGGCACGTGAGAAGGCCCGTGCCATTTCCTGTGTGAACAACATGAAGCAGATTCAGTTGGGCCAGTTGCTCTACTGCAATGACAATGATGACTATCTGCCCCCCCACATCTTCGATGTCAACAGTCCGAATATCAGTTATTGCGGCACTGTGATTGACGGCACCAACTGCTATACCTGGTTCACCCTGAATCCGCTCATTCCTGGTGCTCCCATGAGCGGTAAGGACTGGATGACCAAGGATCCCGCGGCATACATGCAGCAGACAGCCAGTGGCACCGGCGCCGACCAGTCCAGCTGGCACAAGACCCTGATTTGCCCCTCTTCCGGCGCCGATGATCGCGTGATGGGTAACATCTCCTATCAGGCCAATGCGGGTAGCAGCTTCTACAGCACCGCATACAATAATGCTGGCTACAAATGGCAGGCGCAGACTGACGAAGGCGACAACAACCTCTCCTCTACCTGGCACCGCATCAGCTCCGTCAAGTACGCATCCATCTTCGTGACCTACGTGGATGGTACCCGCGCACCCATCTACGGTGGCAACCGCTACACCACCATCATTATGCTGCCCAACTCCTTCTTCCGCCTGCCCGAAGTCAAGGCATTCTATGTCCGACACAGCCAGGCCTGTAACTTCGCATTTGGCGATGGTCATGTGGAGCCTGTTGCCTCCTCCAAGATCGTCAACAACAAGAGCAAGGGATACATCTTCGACTTCTACTGGTACCCCAACCTGAACGTCCTGGGCGGCGATCTGAACCGATAGGGTGATTCTCGATTCTGGATTCTTGACTCTCGATTCTTGATTCTCGATTGAGATGAATGCGGGCGGGTGCGTGGCGTGTGCCGCGCACCCGTTTTTGCTTTTAAGGGACCCAAGAGACCCAAGGGACCCAAGAGACCCAAGGAAAATTTCTTTGCTTGGGAGATAGTCCAGTAAATTCCCTTGCGAGCATTGAGCATTGGAGAAGAGGGGGCAAGGGGGAAACCTCCCCTCCTTACAAAAAATTGAGAATTGAGAATTATTTCTCTCCTCGTTGTAGCCACTTGGCCAGATTATCGGGCCAGGCATCGACGCCGATGCCGGTGCTTCTCAGGCCGTAACCGTGTCCTCCCTCGGTATAGATATGGAGTTCTGCGGGGACCTGGTGTTCCAGGAGTGCCTTGTAGTAGTTCAGTGAGTTGAGTGGTTGAACCTCATCGTCTTCGGTGAGGCTGATGTAGGTGGGCGGGGTCTCCTTGGTGACCTGCCGTTCCGGGGAGTATTTCTTCATCAGGTCGAAGGATGGCGCTGCTCCCAGGAGATTATGCCGGGAGCCCTGATGACAGTATCCCTCGTAGAGTGAGATCACGGGATAGATGAGAATGGCGAAAGAGGGCCTTGCGGAGATGGTGTTCAGGGCGGGGTTGGGATCTTCCAGGGTGTCGTAGAGCGTGGAAGCGGTGGCTGCTACATGCCCGCCTGAAGAGAAGCCCATGATGCCGACTTTTTCTGGATCGATGCCGTATTGCGCGGCGCGGGAGCGGACGATGCGGATGGTCCGTAGCGCATCGGAGAGCGGGCCGTCTTTCAGGAGTCCAAGACGCCCGTCTGGCATGGGAATTCTGTATCTCAAGACGAATGCGGAGATGCCCAGGCTATTGAAGAAGCGGGCGACTTCGCAGCCCTCCCGGTCGAAGGAGACGCCGCAGTAACCGCCACCAGGGCAAATGACGATTGCCTTGCCGGTGTTGTTTTCTTTCGGTGCGGGGAATGCGTAGAATTTCGGCACGCGGATATTGAAGACGAAGCGGTCGTGGTAGATTTCACCTCGCTCCTGGGGAGCGTCGTCGTTGTTGGCTTCTGGTTCGTAACTCGCCACGCCTTCGGGCCAGACGTGTTCGGCTTCGGGGACATCACTTGGTGCGTCCATTCTCAATGCAAATTTACGAATTTCGGTCATGGTATTTCCTTGATTTTGTGGTATTGGGTGGGAAGGGGTATCTCTAGCCAATCATCTCGGCCAGTTTTTGGGCACTGGAGTCGTCATGGCTGTGGTGCTTCCAGATATTTCTTGACGGTGCGGCGATTGAGGCCGGTGGCGTTGGCGGTTGCCAGGATGCTCCCTTGGCGGTTGCTATAGCCCCAGGTCGCCGAAGCCGTCCCACACGTTGTGTCCTGAGTATTGACGCGGGGTGATTTCGCCGCGGAGGGCCTGTAGGGCAGGAAGAGCCAAAGCCTCCTGTTCCATCTCTCCGGGATAGACAGCGATGGGGGCGATGAAACCGCAGCGTTTGCGGATGCCTTCGATGACGTCATCAAAGCGCACCAGCCCCCCCGTCAGGAGGATTGCGTCCACCTTTCCGCAGAGGACTGCGGCCATTTCGCCCACCATCTTGGCGATTTGGTATATCATGGTATTCCAGACCAGCGTCGCCTTCTTGTTCCCCTGGTCCACGAGGGCATGGATGGGATCCGCATTGGAGGTGCCGAAGTATTCCACTAGGCCGCCAGAACGGGAACATTTCAGGCGGACGTCCGCCACGGAGTGGGTTTCGATGTAGTCCAGGAGCTGCAGGACGGGGACGTAGCCGATGCGTGTGGGGGTGAAGGGGCCTTCGCCATCGGAACCCATATTCCCATCCACCATCTGGCCGTGCTCGTGTGCGGTGACAGTGATGCCGCCATCGATATGTGCCACGATGAAATTGCATTCGTCGTATTTCTTGCCCAGTTTTTGAGCGTGTGCCGTGGCTACGGCCTTCTGGTTGAGGACATGGGCGTGGGCAGTGCGGTAGAGTCCCTTGATGCCGGTGAGGCGCGCCAAGTCACAATACTCGTCCACATTGGTAGGATTGAGGGTGTACGCGGGCCTGTGGTATTCCTGGGACATCTTCCAGGCAATCATCACGCCTAGTTTGGCGGCGTGTTCGGAACCGCCGACGCCTGCCACTGTGTCGTCATAGAGCTTCTGGTCGATAATGGTCAGTCCGCCGGGTTGGGTATGCGCGCTGCCGCCACGGCCTACAAAGGCATCGATGGATGCGGGGTCGATGCCTTCTTCCTGCAGCATGCCCAGGATGATGCCGTATCGGAAGGGCAGTTGGTCGTTGACGTGCTTGAAGGTCAGCAGGACACTCGCATCATGGAAGACGCTCTTCTCAAAGCGAGATTTCTCGTTTTCGAAGAGGCTGACCTTGGTGGAAGTGGAACCGGGATTGATGACCAATATTCTGAAAATCTTGTCCATGGAGATAATATAATTTCTGGGAAAATTCGGAATGCGGAATTCGGGGGAGGGAGGGCGACGGCGTTCCCGTTGTTACATGCTCCTCCCCGGAATGGAATCTGCCGTCAGCCTTTCCGCATTACGCATTATACCTGAATAGGAGTGTGTCGGGTTTTTCCGTGTGGATTTCGATATGCTCCACATCCGTATATGTCTTACCCGAGTAGAGTTCGGTTACGCAAGCACACTTCTTGGGAAGATTCAGAGTGACGGTTTGTGCGCTTGCAATATGGATTGCCGCGAATCTGCCATTTGCGTAGACGGGCAGTGGCGTATCGCACCAGCAGTGCACTCCTGCGTGCTTCTCGATTTCCCGTAGCTGTTCTACTGTGACCTCGTTTGGCTTGGGCATGAAGACGTAATTCCCGTTGTAGAAGATTTCCGCAAAGCCGAAGGGAACGCCTGCCAGCGACTGCATATTTTCGGGATCCCACTTGCCGTTGTGGATGATGCCGGGAGCGTAAAGCCACAAAATCGTCCGTCCCTCTGCGTATTTGCGGATTTTTTCCAATTTCCCGTTGTCCAGATCGAAGGGATGGCAGAGGATGAGCAACTTTGTGCGGGACAAGTCCATCTTCTCCAGGTCATTGAAACTGGCCGTGGTGTACATTCCGCCTGCCAGTGCCAATGCGCGTCGCACGGGCGTCAGGAACTGGTCGCAGAGTGGATGGCTGTCGTTGATGTAGTAGACATTCTCGGGATCGCCGACCATGATGACCTCGTTATCGTCCTCCATGGGCAGATTCGCTTCCGCATCCCAGATTTTCTTGTTTGCCTCCAGGGTCTCCCGTGCGGCATCGCTGTCAAACCACCCGCCCCACATATCGAAATTCCACACGGCGGAACCATTGATGAGCATATAGCACATATCCCGTCGCAACCCCGCGCGCACTTCGTCGGGGGTATTCCATTCCACCGTCCGTCCGCAGATCTTGACCGCGCCGCCTTTGCCGGGGGCGGCTGGGAAACGGCTAGTGAAGGTGGTGGTGTCGATGGACAGAGCGGGCAGTTTTCCCCGTACTTTCATGGTTTCCAGGGGAATCATTGCCATGGGAGAGCCGCCCATGCCGCGCTGGGTCGGACCATAGGAAATGGGCGACAGCCCCAAATCCACTTCCGGCATGTCAAAGAGTCGCTCGTATTCCAATTGCCCCCAGCTGGCCTTTGAAAAACACCATGCCAATTCGAAGAGATAGCCGTAGGTGATGCCGACGCCGACCTCTCTGGGTAGGCACGCTCGGGCAGTCTTGCAGAAAAGTCCCACGGTCTCCAAGGAGACCTCGCTGTTGAATTTCAAATACTCCAGCGCCAATTTGTGGGTTGCGGGAGTACGCAGTAGCCCATCGGATTCCGGCACCCCGGAATACCGCACGGAATAGCCTGGGATGTCGCATTTCTCCAATCCACGTTCGGCACGCCACTTGTCCCAGGCCTCAATGCGTGCCATGCTTTCTGCGCCATAAGAGCAATCGAACCACTCCGTGGTCCGCCCCCCCATGATGAAGAAATTCAGGAAGCGCGTGGGATAGTGTTCCATGGCGTGAGTCAACAACGCTTTCAAGTAGTCGCACACGTCCTCGCGATACTCCTTCAATGGCGCCAGTCGTCCGAATTCGTTGTAGACATCCCGCCCTGGAAGCATGGGCATCCACCAGGAGGGTGGGTTCAGGTCGATGACCACATTCAGTTTCACATCGGGCACCGCCTCGGTCACGTCCTGGATATTCTTGTCAAAGAGAGTGAAATCGTATTCGTGATTCCAAATCCAGGTGGGTTGGTAGCGCGTATATGGCGCCCCCATGAAATTTGTGTTGTTCGAGACCATGATGGTAACCGTGTCAATGCCACGTTTACGCATCTCTTTCATGGTCTCATACTCGGGTTCAAAGGACCGATATCCGAAGTAACGATGTCTCATGGTGAAGTTCTGAAATTGAGGTGAAAACTACTTTCTCTTTCCGAAAAGTCGGATGAGATAGAGGAACATGTTGATGAAATCTAGATTCTAAAAAGGAGTTTAAGGGCAAAAGGGACCAAAGGGATAATTCGGTTTTTGTTTAAGAGTCTTGCCTAAGAGTCTTGC
>DCIO01000018.1:0-6970 GCA_002315885.1 Lentisphaeria bacterium UBA1724 | reverse complement strand
TTGCCTAAGAGTCTTGCCTAAGAGTTTCGCCGGCGTTTCGCCGGCGGCACACCCGCATTCCGCATTACGAAAATTCTAGGAGAATCGTTTCCGGAGGATTGAAATCGTAGAAGAGTGTATTTCCCTCTTGTGTGAGGGCGTCTTGCCGTCCCAGGAGGATTTTTGCGGTAGCGTTGGTTTTCAGTGTGATTTTCTGTGGTCCTGGTTTGGTGGTATGAACCATCATGAGTTTCCCGTCGTCCCAGATGGGGCAGGGGGCTTCCATGAAGAGATGGACACCTGCGGTTGCGGCGAGTTTCCGTAGGTGTTCGGGGGCCAGTGCCTGGCTGGTGGGTGCGAAGGCACTCTTCCAGCCTGCCATCTCTTTTTCTGTGCATTCCGTTGTGCCGTATGGGAATCCCGTGAGTTCTTTCATGGCGTCGGGAGTGTCTTTGATGCCGTCATTGATGCCTGCGGCGTATGTCCATAGGATAGTCCGGTTGTCCTTGAGGAGGTATTTTCCCAGCATTGCCTTTCGTTCGGGTGTCACCTGGAAGAGTGCGGGGAGGATAACGAGCTTGAATTTATCCAAATTGGTGATGGTTGGGATGTCATTGAAGGAGTATGTCCGGAACGGCGCGCCCAGCTTGTTGAGGTTGTCCATCAGGGTGCGGTAGACATGTGTGGCGATGGTATCGTCCGGGAGGTCGGTGATGTAGAAGGTGCTTTCTGGGTCCACGATGACCGCGACTTCCGCGTCGGGTTGGCGGTTGACATCGGCGTATTGCTCGTAGACTTCCTTCATGCTCTGGATTTCCTGGAGCAATTCGGGCGGCTCGTAGAATTTGCCCCACATGTCAAACCACCAGAGGGAAGCGCCATGGAAGAGCGCCAGGCAGAATTCCCGTCGGAGTCCCGCGATATCCTCCTTCACATTCTTCCACGCGTCCATCCATGTCAGGGAGATGTTCTTTGTCATCTTCATATTGGCGGTATGGGTACGGTGGTCAATCTCGTAGAAGAAGTTCTTGTCCTTCTGGTGGAGGGTGCCGTTGGGGGACATGTAACCCGAGGCGCCGCCCATCGGGCGGTCGGAATAGTCGCCTGGACTGATGAAGAAATCCAGGTCTGGAGAAGAAAAGACCTTCTCGTAAGCTAGATGCGCGCCTTGGACTAGCGTCGCCCAACGCAATTCCAAGATATAGCCGAAGAAACAACCCAGTTTGGTGCTGTCTGGGATGCTCTTCCGAGCTTCTTTGGCGAAGAAACAGATGGACTCCGCTACGCAGTCACTGAGGAAGCGCACATACTGGAGGGCATTCTGGTCCTTTTCGGGGGAGCGCAGCTGGTAGTCGCCGTCCCCCCGTGCGCGTTCGGCGTAGGTGGGGATGGATGCGTAGACCGTGAGGCCTTTTTCCTGACACCATTTGCGGTATGCCTCGCGTTTGGTGTCGGTTTCATTGCCATGGCAGATATCGAACCACTCGTCCGTCTGACCGCACGCCAGCACATATCCACAGACTCGTCCAGGGAAGGCCTCTTCCACATGGGAGAGTAGCGCCTGCATGTATTTCAGTGTCTCGTCCCGCCAGCGTTGACAGGTAAGTGCGTTGACCAAGCCCCCCATGCTGTCCACATTGTAGGAGCATGCCAGGGAACGCACTAGCCAGTATGGAGAGTTGAGGTCGATCATCATGATGACCTGGGCCTCGGGGGCCACCGCCAGCAGGTCGTTGAATTGCCGGTCCACGTGTTCGAATTCATAGACATCGAAGTAGAGCCAGTTTGGTGGATACTCGGAGTAATACTGCCCTAGGGAATTTACCGTGTTCGCGGGAAATAGGCAGAATTGACGGACGCCCGCATCATAGAATCGCTTGGTGGTGGCGGTCTCCTTGTTGAAGGAGCGATAGGCGAAGAATGGTTTCGTGAGGCGCATTTTGATGCAACGGTTCGAATGTTCTGGCACGAGAGAATTTTTATGCAAAAAATTGCATCAGACGGCCATCATGGAAAGAAATACTGTGTAGATTAAGAATGTAGCGCGATAAGGAATTTTCCCTTCTCTATTTTCCCTGAAAACAGCCGAATTTGCTCGTTTTCTCTGCTTTTCTTTCTCTGGAGGTCTACCATGAAACAACTTGGTGCTGTCCCTTTGACATCGGATGTTTTGGCAAAGGCACAGATTGGGCTTTGGGCATTTGAGCTTGACGAGGGTGACGATCCCCGGATGTATGCGGACGAGACCATGTGCCGTCTGCTAGGCGTCACGGGGAATGAGTCGCCCAACGAGATTTACCACGCCTGGTATGACAATATTGATCCGCACCATTTTGATGAAGTCGCCGCTGCTGTGGAGAAGATGATTTCTGGGGTTCATGCGGAGGTCCAATATCCTTGGCATCATCCAACGGAAGGCACGACAATTGTGCGTTGCGGTGGGGTGCGGAATCCCGCCTATGAGAAGGGCATTCGCATTGAAGGGTGCCATCAGAATGTCACGGACGTGGTTCACTATCAGCGGAAGACGGAAGAACAGCAGAAAGTCTGTATTCTAAATGCCATTGTCTCGGATTTTTCCAGTGTTTATTCCGTGAATTTGAAGACGCGCGTTTGCACGACACTGATGATTGGCGAAAGAAATGCGGAGAACGTGAAAAAGTTGTTGTCCCGTGCCCTGTGTCTTGCGGATGTGCTTGACATCTACGTTCAAGAATGGGTGCATCCTGCGGATCGTTCTCGTTTGCGGAATCTCCTTGATTTCAATGCGTTGAAGAAGGAGTTGTCGCATCGCCAGCGTCTCAGCGTGCAGTTCCGCAGCCTGACGGGTCAAGAGTCATATAGATATCTGGAACTGATTGTTGCGAAGACGGAGGCCATGGACGCGGAGGCCGAGAATGTGCTGTTGATTTTCTGCGATGTGGATGACCGTGTTCGGGAAGAAGTCCGTCGTCAGAAGGACTTGGAGAATGCGTTGCAGGCTGCGCAGGCCGCCAGCGAGGCCAAGTCGAATTTCCTTTTCAATCTGTCCCACGATATTCGTACTCCGATGAATGCGCTTATCGGGTTTACGGATATGGCGAAGAAGAATATTGACGACCGTGGCAAATTAAGCGAGTGCCTGGGGAAAGTCTCATACGCCAGCGAGCAGTTGTTGGGCATCATTAACGATTTGCTTGACATGTCCCGTATTGAGAATTACCAGGTTGAGTTGGATTTGCAGCCCGTTCTGCCCCAAACTGCCATGACTGAGTTGGTTGGTTTTATTACCCCCATTGCTCAAAAGTATGGAGTGAAACTCGTGGTTGAACGCGAGGATGAGCTATCGGACAATACGCCGCTTTGGGTGGACAAGGTCCGTGCAATTCGGATTCTGATGAATATCCTCACCAATGCCATCAAATACAGCCATCGTGGAGGAACGGTGCATTTCCTGTCCAAGAGCGTCCCTTCTAAGCAGTCTGGTTTCCAGCATTGGACCTTCGTGGTAACGGATGAGGGCATTGGCATGAGCGAGGGTTTTCAGAAGCACATCTTCGAGGCTTTCTCTCGTGAGCGCAATTCCACTTTAAGCCAGATTCAGGGGACGGGCTTAGGTCTAGCCATCACCAAGGGATTGGTGGATTTGATGGACGGAAAAATTCAGGTGGAGAGTGCGCCTGGCAAGGGCACGAAGGTCACCCTGGATTTTGAGTTCCGCATTGCCCAAGACGGCATGAAGTCGGTTGATGAAAATCCGTTGGCGTGTATGGCTTCGCTGAAGGGCAAGCATGTTCTGCTGGTGGAGGACAATGAACTGAACCGAGAGATTGCCAAGGAACTTCTGGAGGAGAGTGGGCTGATTGTCGGGGAGGCCGCAGATGGCACCGAGGCGATTGAAGCCGTCCAGGATATGCTGGCCAAGAAGGGGACCAAGTCCATCGATTTTATTTTGATGGACATCCAGATGCCAGTCATGAATGGCTACAAGGCTACCTCGGAAATCCTGAATCTCCCTGGTTTCAAGGAACTCAATATCCCCATCATCGCCCTTTCTGCTAACGCATCTGTGGATGACAGGCAGCGTTCCTTGTCTTATGGGATGAAAGCCCATGTTGCCAAGCCCATTAAGAGTAGGGAACTCTTTGAGACACTGCTGAGCTGCATGAATTAACGGGGCGCCTTCATTTTGTTTCTGATTTCTTCTTCAGGATGAAGCAGTTTGTCGCTTGAGAGGACACCACTATGCCAATTGAAAACATTGACGCTTTTCGGAATGCGGTCCGGCGAAACCAGGATTTTTCGAATTCTGACAAGGTCTTTGTCGGTCAGGAAGGTGACGCGCCCCAAGTCCAAGTGAAGGCGGAGAGTTTTGGACATCGGATTGTCCGTCATATCCACCAAAGCGACGACGAGAAGCGCGCCAACCGTCAGGCCCGGGAGATCTTCTGGGAGGCAGTGTCGTCGGTATATTCTCGACGAAACCTCGCCATTCCCGAGCATATCTTGCGGGCATTGGCGGAAGATGGCATCCCTATGGAGGGCGATAAGTTTCTGAATGTGAACAAGCCCTTGAGTGCTCGTGTGGTTCAGAAAGTCTTGGCATCCATTGATTTGGACTTGAATCTGATTGCAGTTGCACAAAAAGAGGTAAGTGCTCTCCGGGCATCGGTTGACCAACAGAAGACGGCATTGAAATCTCAGTTTCAGCCAATTGTTGGTATGTTTCCAGGCAAGCCGGTCACTGTAGAGGATTATCCCCGTCTCTGTGGCACGGGTGTTATAAATGCCATGCGTGAGAGATGGCTGGTTGAAAAAGAGAAGTATTCCAAGTTGTTGTCAGAAGGCGACCTGCAATACAAGTCAGTGTGCGATGAATGCCAGAGGCAATTGGACAAGCTTGATCAATTTGAACAGGCGGGTATGGCGTATGAAGCGGAACTGAGGCGCATTTATGAGCCGTTGCTCAAGGCGACCTGCGAATACCAGGGGCTGTTGCATGCGTATAACAACGCCATTTTTAGTGAGCATGCAAAGGCAAACGTCAAGCCGTTTTCCTCAGATCCCTTGATTACCCATAGCGTTCTGTCGTCGAAGCCTGGGATGAACCTCTCTTCGACTGCGTGGCATGACACTCTGCGTCGTGATGCTCCCGCTGCCCAGGTCAACCAGTTGGAAGTTGGAGCTCGTGCGGCATATATCTACACAATGGATAGCAATCACATCAATGCTCCATTGTCGGGGTTTAACGGCAATTCGTATGCTTCGCCCTTTGTTGGGGTTGGCAAAACCAGTTGGGATGTTACGATTTCAGATGCCAACAAGACGATATCGATTCCGGATCGAGCGGAATTGGGGAGTGCCAGAGGGCATATATCTGAGTTGACAGAAGAACTAGACAAGCATAGTTCCGATCAGGATTTCATTTTGTATCGGGGGACAAGCGAGAAGCAGTTGGCGGCGATGGTAGGGTGTAGTGTCGAGGACCTGCGAAGGATTTCTTCTGAAGAGGAATGCGCGGCCATGACCCTGAAGGCGGGGTATTTCCCTGCGTTCACTTCCACCAGTCATTATGAAAAGGGGTGCAATCAGTTTTTGCCCAAGGATGGCACTGGCGTGAAGATGCGTGTATTCTGTCCCAAAGGAACGAAGATGCTCTATTGTCAACCATTTTCCTACTTTACTCCTAGTACGGAATACGAATGTCTCTTGCAACGTGGGGCGCATTTTCGGGTTTCGAGATTTGCAAAAGTCGCGCAGAGAAATGAATTCTCTGGGGAAGTGCAGTCATTTTATGAGGTGGATATTGAGATTCATCCCGAGCGTGGTTATGTGATGACCGAAGAATGCCTGGTTCCGGTGGCTTCAGGGCCTGCAGATAAGGCGATGCAAGCGGAAGCACCGATTCCTGGGGCGTCGTCTTCGTCAAGTAGTAGTTCCCACGAATGATACAAATTGTGAGGTCAAGTGATGCCTGAGATTGAACACCAGCCCAATTGGAATGAGCCATTAGTAGCTGTTTTTCCCTCTGAAAAAGCGGAATGCCGTCATTGTGTCCACGTAGGGAATCGCAATGCTTTGGATTTGGAATGCGATGTCTATGTCCAGAAGCCTGACGAAGTGATTTTTGGCGGCGGTCCTTGCCCTATGTGTGAGAAGGAGAGCCAGTGTCTCAGTTGTTGCAAGCGGAAATCTGCATTGCAGTGCGAGGCATACGATGAGATTCCCGCAGAGATGATTTGCAATCACCAGGTCTGTGCATCCTACCAGGAATGCGAATAGTTTGACGATGGGGGGGGCTTCCTCGGCGCTGTCGCTCCGAGCACACGACCTGGGTGTGTTATTTGGTGCAGGGTTTTGCCAGGAGGTGTTCCAGGCGGATATCGCCCATGGAGTGCCTCATTGACTGGTAGATATCGGGGAATTTTGTTTCCAGCTCTTTGAGGAGATTTTCCAGATATTGTCTATCGCCTCGTTCCTGCAGGAGTGACTCGTAGGGGCAGGAGTGGATCTTGGGAAAATGGAAGAGTTCCGCTGCCTGGTGGATATCGGGTTTACGGAGTCCCCACAGCGGTCGGATGAGTCGTGCTTTACCGGCATCTGCGGGTGTATTGGGTGCCATAGTCTTTAGGCCGCCCCCGTGGAAGAGGCTCATAAGGAAGCTGACGCAGAGGTCATCCAGATGCTGTCCCAGCGCGAGCTTATTGCAGTTGAGTTCCTGGAGGAGGAAATGGAGTTGTCCCCGTCGTAGTCTTGAGCATCTGGGGCATGGTTTGTTTCCCACGGTATTGGGGTCCAGCATGTCGTAGAGTTGCGGGATTCGTCTCAGGTGGTATTCCCAGTTTTGTTGTTTTGCGTATTCCTGGATAGGCGTGGCATTGAATCCTGGGTATCCCACATCGATGGTTGCGCCGATGATTTCAATGGTGAAGGGCATGCGGCGTTTGAGAGCATGGAGGAGTTCCATGAGAATGAAGCTGTCCTCGCCACCGGAGAGTCCCACCAGAATACG
>DCIO01000028.1 GCA_002315885.1 Lentisphaeria bacterium UBA1724 | reverse complement strand
TCCTATCCGTCCTATCCGTCCTATTAAAAAATGTCATTATCCCGTTCCGCAAAAGGCATGCTCCTGGGTCTTTTATCGACCCTGATTTGGGGCTGGCAGTATACCACAGGCCGTCTTATCTTCGGTGAATCCCTGGAATCCGCAGACCCCTATTTCCTGAATATGGTGAAATTCTTCTCGGGGTCCCTGACGCTAGTCCCATTCCTCTTCCTGGACAACGGCTGGAAGAAAGTCCGTCAGGCCTGCAAAGAAGACCTCCTGCCCTTTTTTCTGTTGGCGATTTTCGGCGTGATGGCGGAGGGCTTCCTGGCACTCTACTCCCTGCAATACACCACTGCCGCCCGCGGGAGCCTCCTCTGCAATATGTCCCCCGTATTCACGGTCATTGTGGCGGCAATTGCCACCCGGAAATGTCCCGATTGGGGGAAATGGGTCGGGATGGTTCTAGGGGTTGTGGGACTGATGCTGGTGCTCTCCACCCAGGCATCGGATATGTATGATGACAAGCCCTACACCCTCCCGGGGGATATCATGGCGCTGGCATCGGGACTCGCCTGGGCAATCTACACCGTCTATGGCAGCTGGACTTCACAGAAATACTGCGGCATACCATGCACCGCCATCACGCTCTTCATCGCAGGATGCGCCATGGCGGGCGTCTGCATAATCCGAGGCAGCGATTTCACCCCCGCACTCTGCTGGCAGGCATGGGTGGGGACGCTCTTCCTGGGGATCTGCGCCAGCGGACTGGGCATCGCACTCTGGAGCATGGCCATCGGAATGGCAGATCCCGCGGCATTGGGAGCATACGGATACCTCTCCGCACTCATCGCACTCTTCCTGGCACGACTCTTCTCAAAGGAACACTTCACCTGGCAATTCCTGGTGGCTTTCGCACTGATTATGGGCGCTATCTTCCTTATGAATCGGGAAGAAAAGAAGCCATAGCCACTACAGAATATCGTCTTCCTTGCATTCGGGTGCGGGGACCACGAACGCCTCTTCTTCGATGGCACTGAACTTGAGGCGTTTTCTGGTGATGATTGCCCTCACCAATGCAGGGACGGGAATGGTGGTCACGATAGAGAGGACGACGATTGCGTTGAAGAAATTATCGTCCAGCATATTGAGTTGTTTACCGATGGTAGCGGCGGCCAGAGTCGCGGAGAGTTGTGGGACCGTCATCAACCCCGCGCACAATCCGTGCATATTGGTGAAGCCTGTGATTTTGAGTGCCAGCCATCCGGAGAGGGTTTTGCTTGCCACCAGACCGATTACTGTCAGGATGACGATTGTCATATTACCAGGGGAAAGCATCACGGATAGATCCGCCTGCATGCCGATGGAAATGAAGAGGAATGGAATAAGGAAGCCGTAGCCGATGCCCTCCATTTTCGTAAAGACCACCGCGTTGATTTCCTGGTTTCGAAGCAGAGGCGAGAATGCCAACCCCGCGATGAACGCGCTGACAATCAGGTTGATTCCCAGGAGATTTCCCACCAGGACCGTCGCGAGAATGACCAGCAGCAACACGCTGATAAGCAGATCCTCCTGCGCAGAGAGGAAACGCTTGATATAGAATCCGATGAGCCGCACCACGACGCAGACGGCCGCGATAAATGCCACCGTAGTCAGCAGGAAGATGGGTATGACCCACCCACCTTGCAGAGACTCAGGAAGGCGTTCCAGCAACGACAACCCCTTCCCATCGCCGCCAATCCCACATGCCACTTTCTTCATCTGGACGCAGATTGCCAGCAGGATGATACTGGAGATATCCGTTACAATCGTGGAAATCAGGACTGCCGCACCAAAACGCGTCTTCGAAAGCTTCAGTTCTCTCATGACGGGGAAGACTATACCTACGGAATGGGACGCAAAGAGCGATGCGTAAAGCAACTTTCCAGGGAGGTCCTCCGGGTAGTATCCCGCAAAAATCAGGTATCCCGTCACCGCGGGGACAACAAAGGTCAATACACTCAATGCATAGACGGGTTTTCGGACGGAGCGCAGCAGCTTAAAATCGGCCTCCATGCCCGCCAGTGCCATCAGGAAAACCAGCCCCAGATTGCCCAGGGAGTCAATGAACGAGCGGAAATACACCGCCACGGTGTCGGTCTCTCCGCCGAATTGTCCCGCCAATTTGGTGCTCACCCAGGGGATCAGCCCCAGTTGCGTATCTCCAATCAGCATTCCCGCAATCAGCAAAGCAATCACAGCAGGCACATACAAATGCCGCAACACCAGCGGGAAGATGGTGATGAGTGCCACAATGAAAATCAGCAGTATCAGGAATAGATCGTTGTTCATTTTATCAATACCGGAATTAACGTTCTTGTTCGTCCCCCAGTAGGACGCCTCGCAGTGCTTTTACGTCTTTGACATCATGCAGAGGCTGCAGTTTCGGAAGGCTCATGAGCACGGAAGCCACATGACCGACGTATTGGATGTATGGGAAGATGACTTCCTTCGGGCACAGAGTCAGAACAATGACCACATCCCTGGATTGCGACTCACCACGATGGCACAGCCCGATAGCGGAAATCAACCGCATGGCCTGTGCGCTGTGTGCATGAGGGAATGCCAGGCCATTTTCCAGGATGGTCGAGGCCATGCGTTCCCGGCACCGTATGTCTTCCACACAGGCCTTCCAATCCCTCACGTACCCCAACCGATGCAGATGCAAGACCATCTCCGCGAGGGCATCCTCGTAGTCTTGCGATTGCAAATCCGTCAGCACGCACTCTTCGGGAAGAATTTGACCAAGGGTATATTCGCTGTCCGAAAAGAATGGTATGACGGTTGACGAACCATTGGTCAAATGACAACCGCCACTGGAGGACATAGAAAGGGACTCGTCCATACGCAGAAAATCCTAAAATAGTCAGGCCGGAAGTAGCCTGCGCCCAAATACGAAACCCGCCAAACACCTACGTTTTGGCACACAATTCATCCGTCGATTTCGGATGAATGCCTAGCATGCAGTGTTAGGCGGCGTTGGGTCCTGCGCGGACAAGAATATGGCATTCACAGTCAATGGGCAGTGGTATCGCATTCCCAGGAATGCAATAGTGCTTCTTCAATGCCTTTGACGGGAACGCAATATGCCGAAGTGGCAATTCACCATCTGAACCAAATAAGTGACATGAGCCATCCTTCAGGGCTTTGCGGCGGACTTTTTGCCCGACCAGCCTCTCTGCCTGCCCTTTCTCAAGCAGTATCGCCCCGCAGGGATTGGAAATACAACCGATTTTGCTGATTTGCTCGCAACGCGATTTTCTTCGTTGAGTGAAGCAGTCGTTTTCCGATGCACTCATCCCCAAGGAAAAAACGTAGCTGAAAAGCAGACATACCCACAACAGGCACTTGATGACAGTGCCCGTATGGTTTGAGAATGTCTTCGATATAAAATTCGGCATCTGGGTCTTTGGGGGAAATTCGCCTTGCGTCTGCGAATACTATAGCCCCAAGAACCAATTTCGGGAACGACAACTCAAGCCCTATCGATCATCACCACTCATTCCGCAGTAACGGTCGTAAAGAAAGCACAAGGTAATGCAGTCATTTGACGTCTTTGACTCCCCTCCCGCAGTAACGGTCGAAAAGAAAGCACAAGGTATTGTAGTCATTTGACGTCTTTGACTCCCCTCCCTCAGTAGCGGTCGAAAAGAAAGCACAAGGTAA
>DCIO01000022.1:5380-6700 GCA_002315885.1 Lentisphaeria bacterium UBA1724 | reverse complement strand
GGATTTCCAGGTAGTCACGATTCATGTTCGTAAAATGGACGAATTGGTAATTGGTGACACTGTCAAAGCCCAGGCTATCCAGCCCCGCCTGGTCCAAACCGCCTTCGTCGGGATCCACGCCAGTGATATCGCCTTTGACAAAGCGCCAGGCAACCGCCTGCAGATGCAGTCCAGGGAATCCCGCCTTGATGGTCTCCTGACGGAAGAACTCTAGCGCCTCTCGGGTCTGTCCTACGCCTCCCAGCCCCTTCATCAGATTCTTCAGGTCGTAAATCATGAAGACTGGCTTGCCGTCGATGGTGTAGTAATTCGGCTGATGGAAATACTGGTCGATGACACGGTGGCACACAATCTCGAATTCCTTGCGGTCGATATCCGCACGCCAGATGACCGTGTAGCCATTGTCGTCGGAATTCCGGATGTCCCACAGGTGGTTGGCATTGTGATTCGCCCACATGAGATAGAATTTCATGCGGTCACGGTTGCTGGCCTGCAGAAAACCATTGTCCAAACACTGTTCCAGGAAGGGCCGGCGGTCATACCAATACCAGTCGTAAATGAAGACATTGACGCCGTGGTCGGCTGCCGCGTTGATTTCCATCTCCATGACGTAGGGATCCGCCTCATTCACATAGCCCCAAAGAGGGTAGCGCGGCCAGTTGTGGTCGGGAGTCTTCTTCACGGAATTCTTCACGGACTGCCATTCGCCCATTCCTTCGGGCCAGAACATCCGCGTACGGGGTTCGTCGCCTGTATAGGACGGCCAGACATACGCAGCTACATCTATGGACTGCTTCGACATCATTCTTTTCTCCTTATTTTACGCACACGTCGTGCGGTGAATTCTTTTTCTGCAGTTACTATACTCCCCCTAGCAAAAATGGGTTAAATTAACAACGCTTTTCCACACATATTTTCACAAGGAGCCGCCATGAAAAAATCCCTCTTTGCATTTTTGCTGACCATCCTGACCGCAGTTTCCCTCTTCGCAGATTACCCTAAACCCGGCGATGCGGACTTCTTCCCCATCATGGGATGGGATGTGGGCGGAGAATTCCAGGGGACCTTTACCCTGGAGTTCTTCCAGGAAATGCGGAAGGCGGGCTTCAACATCGCGGGAATCTTCTCTCCAGGAGAACCCGGCACAAAACTCATCGACCAGGTGGACGGACTCTACTTCTGGGGATACATGGGAAATGCCCACGCCCTCACCGACAACAAGAAGGGCACGCCAGAAGAATACGCCGCTGCGGTTGCCAAGGATATCGAGAATGGCAAGCAGAATCCACACCTCTACGGGCATTTCATCACGGACGAACC
>DCIO01000022.1:0-5304 GCA_002315885.1 Lentisphaeria bacterium UBA1724 | reverse complement strand
GCCCAGTGGTATCTGAATCTTTTCCCCACAATCTGCTCGCCCGAGACTCTGAAGACCGCCACCTACGAGGAATACGTGGAGCGCTTTATCAACGAATGCGAACCACACTGGGTGGGCTATGACAACTATACCCTCATGGATGACGGCACCATCCGCGCCGATCATTGGTATCAAATTCGTATCATCCGCGACATCACACTAGCTCATGGCATCCCCTTCCAGGCATGCGTACTGGCGACGGGACACCTGAACTACCGCGCGCCATCCGAAGCGGATCTCTTCTTCGAAGTCTATAGCGCCCTGCTCTATGGCGCCAAAGGCATCCAGTATTTCAACTACTGGCCCCCCGCACGCGCCAGTTATCACGGCGGTCCCGTGGATCAACTCGGGAACAAGACTCCGACCTGGTATGCCATCAAGGCTGTCAACGAGAGCGTCCACAACCTGGCGCCCGTGCTGAATCGACTGCAATCCACGAAAGTCTACCATTTCCAGCCTTGGAAGCCCATGAAGGACGAAAATCCGCCAAAGTCCGATAGCCTGGTCAAGGGCTTCGACAACAAGAACCTGGCCATCGCCGTGGGTGAATTCGTAGATACCACCAATGGCGATATCTACGTAATGCTCCTAAACAAGGACCTGCATCGCTCCGCCAATGTCAATGGTATCCAATGGAGGAAACAGCCCAAAAATATCGAAGTCTGCTCGCCCTTCAAGAAAGGCGCATTCCTCCCCGAGAAGTTCTTCTCCGAAAACGCATTCATCATCCCAGGACGCGCACTGCTCCTAAAACTGGAGTTCTAGAACACCATCGCGGCGACAAAATCGCCGCGCACAGAACCATCGCGGCGAAACGAGTTTACTTCTCAAACATCAAGTCGCTACGATATGACCAGACAAAACGCACCTCGCCCCCCCCCAGTGCAATTTGTCTCATAGGAGATATTCGGACCAGAGGAATGCTATTACAGCACCTGGAAGGCGATGGCGTTCTCCAGATTAGCCTTTCCTTCGAAGCGGATGCGGAGCTGCTTGATGGGGAGTGCGGGGTCGGTCTGGTAGTTTTCGCCATCCGCCAATTCCCAGGTGTAGTCCTTTGCGGCGATGGTCATCTTCAGGGTATTCTTGCCATTGGAGAGCAGGAATGCACCTTCGTTGGCGGTCACCGTGATGCCGGGCGCCATGGTGAAGCGGAAGTCGTATGCGTGGGCGTTGGAGGCCTTCACCTGGTCCTTCAGCGTCAATGCGGCCTCGTCGCACTCCATGGTGCGTCGCCATTCCACGTCTTTCCAGGCGGGAGTATTGGAACGGAGCAAAGCGCTGAAGCGGTTGTCCTCCCAGGGTGCCAGTTCGAATTCGGGGTAGGAATCCCATCCGTAGAGACTGAAGGAGTGTCCCTCGGGTTCGTTGTCCACCAACATGGTGCTGTGGACGACCGCCTGCTTGCAGGTGCGGAAGCTGGAGTCGTCATAATTGCAGCAACCTGGGTCATCCAGGAAGGGCTCCCCATCCACGAAGATGGTAATGGCGTTCTTGCCACCGTGGTAGTGGGAGAATTTTCCCGTGAAGGAGGAGACATCCAACGCCGCGTAGAGGCGTTCTCCGCGCCAGACCGCAAGCCCACCCAACCCCAGGTAGGAAGTCTTGGGCTGAGCTTCGGCGTTGATGCCCATGGATTCCAGCAACCCGTCGGGAAGCAGCGGATAGGCGTCATTGATGACCAATGTCTTGCCATCGGGACGGCGGTAGGTGGCCAGCACCTGCCCCGCCAGCTTGAAGCGACGTTCTGCCTCAGGATCGAATTCCATGCCGAAGAGCTTCGCGAATGCCAGCGCATCCCGGCCATGCCAGGTCTCGAAGGAGTGATATGACGGAGAATTCTCGAAGAGGACGCCATTTTCGAAGAAGTCGTTCTTGGCGTGCCAGGCGATGCGGTCCAGGGCCAATTTCTTCCACTGGGCGGTCTCTTCGTCTTCGGGGAATGCGGATGCCACGTGGAGCAGCCCGATCTGGCGGATTGCCTGGTGGTTGCCGGGGGAGTCGGGGAGGCCCTTCTCCTGGAGGTAGAGGATATGGCCATGCATGCGGATGCCTTCCACAATGCGGCCAAATTCACCAGGCTGGAAATCCGCCAGCTCCTGGATGAAGTAGAGCGTATGCAGGAAATGTATGACGCGGCTGGCGGGCTGGAAGTCATACCAGATGTATTCCACATCCGTCTCGTCCACGCTGTATTCCTCGTAGGTCTTCTCGTTGTAATCGTGGGTCATGCGATACTTGACGCGCTCCCAATGGGCGGCGACCTCCGCGGGATCGCCATTGCCGGGGGCGGGACAGGTCTCCAGGAAATGAAGCATGGTGTCCTTCAGGACATTCGCCAGCGCCTTGTCCTTTTCCAGCCAGGCGGCATGTCCCAGACACGCCACCAGATAGCAGCGGTTAATCCAGCAGCTCAGTTCGATGCTGCGCCAGCGCTCATAGCGATGGAAATCCATATTCGGGAACTGGACCGTCTTGGAGAGCTCACCAGACAGGTATTTCCGGCGGATTTCCCGGTCGTCAATGGAGCCCAGCAACGCCCGGTTGATGAATCCGCCACCGCCGTCAAAGGGGTAGATTTCCAACAAAGAACGGCGCGTCCACAACTCGGGCGCAATAATCGGCTTGTAGCAAAATGCAGTCATTTTTTTCGTATGGAGTGTATTTGGTCCCTTGGGGCCCTGGGAAAGCAAAAGAATGTAACGCTTGGATAATTTACCTCCTAAACCCCGGACGGCCCCCAGATGAGAAGGCCATTTTCAGACATAACGAGCTATTCCAGGGGAATGAATGAGCATGGAGATTCTCGCCTGCCCTCTGCGCAATACTAGATAGACCCAATAGATTATCACAAAATGAGCACTCTTGGAATTGCCACACGCCACCTACCCTCCTGGGAACATAGCGAAATAAAAAAATGAACCTACTTGAATCTGGTCTCTTGAAAGACGGTCGGCCATTTGAATTGTGGCGCATTGTCACCACGGAAAAGAATCCCGCGCCTCCTGAAGTCGTGCGGTATTGGATGGGCTCTACGGGATATGACGCCTACCGTGACTACACCTTCGTCAATGTCTATTGGCGGATATACTATCGCGAAGCGCTTGTGGGCAATCTACTTCCCCAGGTGGTGGACTACCTTTACCTGGCAAAGGTGGACGGCGTCTGGGCGGCACGCCTGTGGTTCGGCTATAGCTTGAAGACGGGCCGAGGCAATTTCGGGAATGTCTTCACGGAGCCCGAATTCCGTCGGTTAGGGCTGATGGGCATGCTGATGAACTACTGCGTGGCGGATATGAGAGCCTCGTCTCTGCGTCAAGTCTGCTGTTGCACAGGTAGCGCGGTGGCAGCCAGGGCATACTGCAAGCTGGGCTTCGAGATGATATACGGTGGCGAAACAGGACCGCTCTGCTTCTCCAAGGTCGGTGGCTTCCAGGCGGAAGTCCAGCGGTGCTATGGCGACCATCCTTGCGTCCGAATCCGAGACGGCGAAATCGGCGACCAATTCGATTGCGATAAACTTCGTCCGTATACGAAGGAGATGATGGATTTTCCCCGTCAGAATCTTGTGACGCCCGCCTATTGGCTAAGTGACTATCGTTCTGCCTTCCAAGAGGTAATGGGTGGGAATGGAATGATAAAAATCCAGGAGACCGACAGCGGCGCAGCCTGCAATTACGCCTTCGCCCTGCACGTCTGGAATCAAGATGTGCTGGATTTCGGATTTCAAATGAACTATCTGAAGGACCTGCCGGAACTCATTCGACAGACCGCAGAGGCATATCGGGAAAAATATCATCGTTCGCCCGTCTGCGCCGTGGTCAATGGGGATACGGAACGCCTGGAGGCGGTAAAATCCGCAGGATTACATCAACTCGGCGGTTTGGAAAATTCCTACACCCTCTGGGGATAGTCGTGTGCTCGAATCCGTTGTGTGCTCGAAGCCGTTGTGTGCTCGAAGCTTACGCTTCCCTCGAAGCTCTCGCTTCGAGCACACAACGGCTTCCAAAAGCGCGCTTCCCGGTGCCTTCGCCCCGGGCACACGACAAGGCACCCTAGATTTCCCAGGGGCTATATCGGCCTCGCGCTGGCGAAAAAATGCGCCGGGTTCCATGAAGAAATCCGGCGCAATGGATAGACTAAGTTGGGGGGGCTACTACCAGGTGGAGCGTGCCGCCCAGCCGAAGCCGGCGATCAGGACGCCGTGGTAGATGCTGGTTCTGTGAGCACCACTGCCGTCGGTACCGTATGCATCCTGGTTCCACTCCTTGAATTCGGTTCCGAAGACATCCAGGAACTGCCCGGCAGTCTGGTAGGACTGAGCGTGGCCATCTGCAAATGCGAAGTTACCGCTATTGCCGTGGGCGCCCAACCAGTAAGAGCAGCCATTGGCCCAGGTGCCGTCAATATTGGCGGGACGGGCGTTGGCAGGCTGAGTGGCGGAGACGGTACGGTTGTCGTAGGAATCGCCCATCAGGACGAAAGAAGTGGGAACCTTCACTTTGCCAATCATAATCACACTGGCACCATTGCCGCCATTCAGTTTCCAGGAAGTGACACAGGTGCCAATGCTGTAGGGTGCGAACCCATAAGTGCCAGGTGCGGAACGATTCAAATGGGTGCCGTAGGAACGAATGGGGCAGATTTTGCCGCCGCCGCAGGCGCAGACGGAGCCCAGGGGGCACGCAGTCTGATTGGAGCAATACAGGTATTTGCCATAGCCCGCCATGCTGCTACCACTCCACAGAGAACCATACGCGGGCAAGCCAGGGAAGGTATTGCTATTCAACCCCGCATTCGCCGCAACCCAGCAGTTGGTGGAATGGTCACCCATGACGATATAGTCGTCATTGGAGAGGGAATACATATTCAGGAAGAGCGCGCACTGCTTCAGGTTGTTGACGCAGGAAATGCTACGGGCCTTCTCGCGTGCCTTGGATAACGCGGGCAACAACATGGCTGCCAGGATAGCGATGATGGCGATGACCACCAGGAGTTCAATCAAAGTGAAGGACTTTTTCATGGTTTTTGTGTTTGATTTCAGTTGGACTTGAAGGGGAAATGCTGTACTTTTATGCTACACATGACTATTTTTGTAAAAAATCATATCGATTTCAAGCGCCTCATGCGTAGTATTTCAAAAAAACGACGATTTAACGAAATTGACGTTTAGCGAAGAACATAAAGAGTGAACGAGCATGTAGCCAGGCGCGTTTAGGACATTATCCCGCTACGCGAAAGAGAACTTCCGCTACATTAACGGAG
>DCIO01000062.1 GCA_002315885.1 Lentisphaeria bacterium UBA1724 | reverse complement strand
GGATTAAACATAGCAACTCGTACCGGGGCGACGTGAACGCCCGTATTACCTCATTTCCACGGGCAGGATATTTCGATATGGCAGATACCATCCGTATGAGGCGGGGTTACCCCAGTTGGCGATAGGTCTGGCGCTATATACATTGCCTTCCAGGGAGACCACATTCACGTAGCCGTCATGTCGTGTGCCGTCGCTGATTTTGCCCCGTGTGGAGTTATCCTGCACCCATGCGTTCTGCCAGAAAACCGTCCCTTGTCCCGGGTTGTTGTCATTGCAGTTATCCGCCAGGAGCCAGGTCTCGCTCAAGCTGGAGCATCGATTGACATTGTAGCTGGCTCCCATACCGGAGTTTGCCAGTTGCTGGACCACGGAATTCATCTTGTGGTATGGCCTATACATATCGTTGTCATTACGGGAGAAATAGGCGTTATGGACGTAGGAGAGTTTAAGTCCCCACTCTTCGCAGCCGTTTCCCACGCTGGCGGCGGGACATGCGAAGATACGGACTTTCGCATCGAAGAAATCGGTCCAGTCTTCCCAGGCGCTGGTGTAGGATTTGCCGCATTTGTAGCCCAGATAATCCTGCAGCAGATAGGGGAAGAGCACGCCATATCTGCGGGTGGTGACATCGTAGTTCGTCTCGTGTGGCATGACGAAATCCTTGTTGTCCATGGAATACATATTTGCGCCCAGCCCCAGCTGTTTCAGGTTGTTGACGCAGGCAATGGAGCGTGCCCTGGAGCGTGCCTTGGAGAGGGCAGGCAATAGCATGGCGGCCAGGATGGCGATGATGGCGATGACCACAAGCAACTCGATGAGCGTGAAGGATTTTTTCATTTCTTCTCCGTTGTTCGATAAAACAAAAAAGGCACAACACATAGGAGAATATAATCCCTTTGTCTTGTGCCTCTTGCGGATTTTGTAAAAATATCCTACTTCAGGAGTACTTCCACATACTTCATGCGATCGCCGGCTTCGGGAGCGGGGATGGAGTTTGTGGTGACCTCGGGGTCGTCCTTCAGCGCGGTATGGATGACCTTTCGTTCGGCAGGCAGGTATGGCCCCAGTTTCTTGGTCTTCTTCCAGTGGCGGACTTCCTTGGCGCAATCCAATGCCATGTGTGTGAGCTGCTCCACGGTCTCCTCATCCAGGATGCTGCGACGACCGCCTTCCCTGTGCTCGGGGACATTGCCGGTTCTGCCAGTGGCATAGCCGTCGATTTCCAGTGCGATCCAGGGTGCATCCTCGTCATTTTTCTTGAGGATGCGGTTGAGGATCATCTCCAGGGCCTCCAGAGTCTGCCCCTTTCGTCCGATGATGCGTCCTGCGTCTTCGCTGGCCAAATCCAGCTTGAACGTATTTCCGTCCTCAGCGGGGACGACGGTTGCGGTGGCCTGGAAGCCCAGTTTGTCGGTCATGGTATCCAGGGCTTCTTTAGCGAGCTTTTGGAGTTCTTCGGCGGTCATGGTTGTTCTGTCTCCTATTTACGCGGTCTATTTGGAAGTTACGGTGGTGGTCACGCCATTCTGCTTTTCCAGCTTACGGAAAATGAGCATCTGGATGATGCTGGTGAGCTGGTTGATGGTCATGTAGAGTGTCAGTCCAGCGGGCATGTTGTAGAAGAAGAAGACGAATACCAGCGACATGATATTCATCATCTTTGCCTGGTTGGGGTCAGGCATGGGCTGGAGGCGCTGCTGGAAATACATGGTGGCGCCCGTCATGATGGCCAGCGGGTGGATGGGCAGCCCGAAGATGGGGTCGGGCATGGAGAGGTCCGCCACCCACAGGAAGCTTGCGTTGCGGATTTCGATGGCGCCACGGAAGGTATTGAACATGGCGAAGAAGACGGGTATCTGCACCAGCATGGGCAGGCAGCCGCCAGTCTGGGAGACGCCATTTTCCTTGAAGAGCTTCTGTTGCTCGTAATACATCCGCTGGGGATCGTCCTTGAAGCGCTCACGCAGTGCCTTGAGCTGCGGCTGGACGGCGCTCATCTTTTTCATGGAGCGTGTGCTCTTCCAGACCAGTGGCGCGAAGACCAGCTTGACTAGCAGTGTGATGAGGATGATGGCGATGCCGTAGCCGTAGGAACCGCTGAACCAGGCGGCGATGCCATTCAGGGCCTTGAGGAGCATCTTGCAGAGCCAGCCCATCCAGTCGTAGTGCCAGAAGAAGAAGAGGTCCATGTTCAGGATGGAGGCGATGCCATGGCCCATGGGCTCCAGAAGCTGGTAGCTCTTGGGACCCGCGTAGCCCGTGACAGCGTAGGTCTTGCTGGCGCCTGCGGAAAGTGTCGCGTCCACTGGCAGAATAGCATCCGCGTGGAAGAGTTCCCGGGGGAAGAATTCCTTGGGTGCATTTGCGGCAAATCCCGCGAATGCGGTGGGCTGGTTGTCCATCACGGGTTCACGCAGAGCGAAGAGGAAATACTTCGAGGAGACGCCCACCCAGTTGGCGGGGGTGTTCTGGTATTCCGCAATGCGTTCCTGGTCCATCTTCTTGGTGATGTCCTTCATCATCAACATCTTGCAGTCATCTTTCTGGACGCGGCCGTATGCGACGCAGCCCGAGAGATAGCGGGAGAAGGAGGTGTTGCTTTCGTCGGAGAGGAAATCCGGCATCACGCCGCTGGAGAGGGAGAGCTGTGGTAGCGCGATGGCGTTCTCCGTGGCGTTGGTCACCTTCAGCGTGTAGCGGATGGCGTAGGGATTCTGGGCGTCTCCAGGCACGACGGACCAGGTCTCGTCATAGCGGATGCTCTTGCTGGCATCCATACGGTGGGTGGTGACAGTGTCTTCGGTGACCTCGGGCTCCGCGATTTCATATAGATGCTGTCCCTTTGCGGAGAGATTCAGGAAGGGCACTGCGCCCTGCCCCATCACCACGGGGGTGTCCTTCTTCTCTTCGTCCTTGGTCTGGATGGTGTAGTTCTCCAATTTGACGGACTGGACGCCATTGCCCATGGTGTCGATGGTCACTTGGAATTGTCCGGGGACAGTCAGGACAGCGGCTTCCCGCTTGACCTGCTGGGGAAATTCTGCGGGGACTTCGGGTACTGCAGGCTGTTCCGCCAGGGCAGCCTGGGGAGCAACTGCCTGAGTGTCGGTGCTTTCCGTGCTGGTGACGATGGGCGCATTCTGCTGGATTGCGGCGGCTTCCTTGGCTTGCTTGCAGCTACGGAAGGAGAAGAATACCAGTGCCAGGATACAAAGCGCTGAACCGATAATGGCGATTGGGTCTTTATCTTTCATTTTTGCTTACGGGGTGGAACGGGGTCGATGAGTGACCCGTGGTAGAAGGGATGGCATTTTGCGATGCGGCACAGGGCAAGCCATGCGCCTTTCCAGAATCCGTGTACGGTAAATGCCTCTAACGCATACGCGGAACAAGTGGGTGTGAATCGACAGACGGGGGGCTTCAGCGGGCTGATAAACCGCCGATAACCACGGATTGCGGTTGCGCAAATCCGTGCGGCAATGCCTGGCGCCGCGCCATCGATCTTATTGTTTTGCTGGGTCATCCGCTAAATTGAGGACTCCCGCCTTACGGAGGGCACGCTGGACTTCCGGGAGGACATCCGACAATTTGGCGGTTTTGATGGGCCGACGGGGTATCATCAGTACCCAGCAGGGCGAGATGCTGCCGTAGCACAGCCGCCAGCACTCCCGAAAGAGCCGCCGGGCCCGGTTCCGTACTACCGCGGTCAAGTCAAAACGCCTGGAAATCAAAAACGCCGTCCTGGAATGCTCCTCAGGCGGCGTTTTCAAGACGACGACAACGCAATACCTGCCAGCGACGTTCATGCCAGCAGAGCGCACCGCGTCTAAATGCGCTTTACAGCGCAGGCGAGCGGAAGGGCCGAAGGCCTTGTCGGAAGATTTCCCGCAGGACTCGGCCATAGACCGATCGCCTCCTTTTTCGCAAATTACACAGTCAGACGCTTGCGACCGACCTTGCGGCGATGTGCCAGAATCTTGCGGCCATCTGCAGTGGACATGCGCTTACGGAAACCGTGAGTGCGCTTGCGGCTCTTGCAATGGGGCTGATAGGTCATTTTCATGGTAGTAATTCCTTCTAAAAGAGGTGGATACGAACTATGGTAAAAAATCGGTGCCTACTTTGGCAAGTCGCTTAATATAAACGATTAGGACCGATTTTCAAGTATTTGCGGATTTACTTGCAGAACGCGGCGTAGGCATCCGCGTCCATCAGCGCAGCCAAATCACCTGCATTGACGTCCTTGACGACGCAAATCCAGCCCGCGCCTTCGGGATCATCGTTCACGGGAGCGGGGTCGGCATCCAGCGCGGAATTGACCTCGGCGATATTTCCCGTGACAGGCATGAAGACATCGCTGGCGGCCTTGACGGACTCCACCACGCAGAGCTGTTCGCCGCCGTGGACGGTCTTTTCCACGGATGGCAATTCCACGAAGGTGACTTCGCCCAGTTCTTCGGCGGCGAATTTGGTGATGCCGACTTTTGCGGTGCCGTCTGCTGCGAGTTCAATCCACTGGTGTTCTTTGGTGTATTTTTTCATTTTGCTTCTCCAGATTGTGGTTGTATTGAGTTTAGGAAATTTCTGCCAGCAGGGCGACCATGGCTGCCACGGCATCGCCCTGCCCGATTGACGCAATGCCGTTGTTGGATTTTGCCTTGACGGCAATGCGGTCGGGGGTGGTTTTCAGGAGTCCCGCGAGGTTTTCCTGGATTGCGGGGATGAATTTCGACAGCTTCGGTTTGGCAAGGATGACGGTGCAGTCCAGATTGACCAACGACCAATTCTGGAGCCTTTCGTCATTCAGGACGGCTTGCAGGAGATTTGCGCTGCTGGCGTCCTTCCATTGGGGATCCGTATCGGGGAACCACTTTCCGATGTCCCCGAGGGCCAGGGAGCCCAAGATGGCGTCAATGACGGCGTGGATGAGTGGATCGCCGTCGGAGTGTCCCAGCGTCCCTCGGTTGTCCTCCGTGGGGATTTCCACGCCGCCGAGCATGAGTTTTCGGCCAGGCGCCAGTGGGTGGACGTCGTATCCCTGTCCGATGCGGAGATTGCAATCGGGCATGCTACTCCTCGCAGACTGCGTTGAGAATCTGCATGGCGGCATCCCGCGCCAGTTGCTTCAGAGCGGCCTGCTGTGCCATGGCCAGATCGGGCATGTGCGGCACATCCGCAGTGGCTTCGATTTCACCCTGGCGGGGGATGCAATTTTCCCGGGTCGGTGCCGCGGTGTATTGGCACTTCATGGTCAGGCGGTAGAGGACGGTCTGGTAGGAGTCGCTGTCGTCATGGCTGGCTCGCTTATCGCGGGTCTTGGCGCTGGCGGTGCGATTCTGCTCCAGGTCGGTGATTTTTGCGGAGAGCGCCAATGTGGCATCGCCCTCCCCTACCAGCTTGATGCCGGGGGTGTTGATGACTCGTTCCCGCATGGCGTCCTGGAGAAGCGCGGTCAATGCGGCTTCGGAGGTGAGGTTCTGGATGTCCAGCACCGCGATATCCCGTTGATTTTTCGGGAGATTGCAGCCGAAATGGTATCGGGCGCAGGATGCCGTCATTCCCAGGAGCGCGACCAAAGCCAGCAGTGGCAGAATTTTTTTCATGGGGTTATTCCTCGGAGTAGATGTCGGTATCGTTGCTCTTGTCATCGGGGGTGGCTGACGAATCGGATTGCTCCATCGTCAGGGGCACTTCGTCCTTTTCGGGGAAATGGAGTTCCAGGAGCGACTTGGCTCGCTCGCCAGCGGGGGTGTCGTCATATTTTTTCAGGAGGTCGATGAGGTATCTGCGGGCGACATCGGGCTTGTAGTGATACTTGTTCAGATAGAACTCGGCGCGCTCCAGGAGACGGGCGGCCTCGCGGTTCTTGGTTTCCAGGAAGAGCTGGTCGATTTCGGGACGCCGTGGGTCGTCCTTGGGGGCGACTTCCAGGAACCGCCGTGCTTCACGGACGGCTGCGCGGACGATGGAGCCATCGCTGTCGCCTTTCAGGGAGATTTTCTGGAGGAGTCTGGCTAGTCCATAGCGGGTATTGGGCTCGTTGGGCATGAGCTTGATGATTTCCTGGTAGGTGTTTACCGCGTCATCCAGGGCGCCGTCGGCTTCCTGCTTTCCCGCCAGAGTCAGTCGGTCATCCAGGGACTGCTGGATTGCGGGCTCGTATTTGATGATGAGCTTGTAAATGTCAATGCCCATGCCCTTGTCTTTGATGCCCAGGAAGGTGCCCTCCCCGCGCTCAAAATTTCCCGCCAGTTCACGGAGTTGTTCCAGGACATGCTCCAGTGGGATGTTGTAGAGGTGCTCTTCCAGCAGGTTCCGATATGCGGTCAGGGCATCGTGGGCTTTCTTGGCATGCAGGAGATTCTGGGCCTCCAGATAGAGGTATTCCGCGCGCTTCGCTTCGTTCGTCTGGATCTTCGCGGCCTTGCGATACTGCTTCGCGGCACCCTTGTAGTCCTCTTCCGCCAGGCATTCCTCGGCAACACGGGTATAGGCGCGGGTCTCGGAGAAGGCCTCGAAGTCCTCCAGGGGGTTGATGGCGGAACCCGCAATCAGGAGCGCTCCCGAAAAGAGAAGCATCAGAGAAAGGAATTTGTGAAAAATCTTCATAAGATTCGTTATGGTATGTGAATTGCGACTTTTGTTTAAGATAATGCAACCCCGGGGGAAAGTGCGCCCGTCGGGAAATTTTTGATCGGACAATGGCATCGACACCTTCTTTTCCCATATCCATCCACCGCATCGGGGTCTTCGCTCTCTCCAATGCGCCGGAAGCCCAGGCCCTTACTCGGGGGGCAACGGCACTTTCGCGGGCATTCGGTGGCGTGACCGTGGATACGGATGAGTGCGTCTGCACCCCGGGACCACGGCGGTTTGCGGGTTCGGACCAGGACAGGGCAGGGGGCTTCAATCGGCTGGTCTCCGAGGAATATGACGGCGAACTCCTGGTGGCCGCACGGGGCGGCTATGGCGTGACGCGGGTGCTGGAGGAGCTGGATTTCGAGGCACTGCGGCGTTCGGGGAAGGCGTTGTGCGGTTACAGTGATACCAGCGCGTTGTTGTTGGCGGCATGGCGTTTTGGATGCACGAGGCTGATTCATGGCCCTATGGTCTGTTCCAGCTGGGCACGGGAGCCCTCCAGCCCGGGATTCTCAGAGGAAACCAGTGCCTTTCTGGAGCTGGTCACCACGGGACGGTGGTCGCTGGAGTGCGGGGGCATGGAGATCCTGAAACCCGGGGTAGGGCAGGGTGCTGTCATCCCCACCAACCTGACGCTTTTGACTGCACTCCTGGGCACGCGGTTCCTGCCTGATCTCACAGGGACAATTCTGGTTCTGGAAGATGTGAACGAACCCGCACACGCCATCGACCGACGACTCGCACAACTGCGCTCCGCGGGTATCCTGGGACGCCTGGCGGGACTCGTCTTCGGGCATTTCACCGATGCCGAGGATGCCCAGGAACTCCCCGAGGTCTTCCGCGACTACGCACAGTACGTCCCAGGTCCCGTGGTCTCAGGTTTCCCCCTGGGACACGATCACCCCTCCAGGCCTCTCCCCCTGGGCGCTATCGCCGTCCTCCACGGATAGGGGAACCACGAAAGGCGCGAAAAGGGGGCGGAACAGAGCTGCAAGGTTCATTCCTAAACATCTATTCCCCTTATTTCGCTTATTTCGCTTTTTTCGTGGTTCATTTTCCTGGAATCGTTATTTTGAGGTTATTGATAAATCCTTTATATTATCTCCGTTTTCAGTTAAATGTTTTTTAGAGGAGAGACGATTATGGATTTGGTGAAACTTGGTCTTCATGGCAAGAGCATTCTTCGGTTGTTGGATTTGTCCGACGAGCAGGTGCTTGGGTTGGTGGATTTGGCGGCGGAGTTGAAGGCCCGCAAGAAGAGCGGTGCCAATTTGAAGGACGCTTTGCTCTACCGCAAGAATATCGCGTTGATTTTCCAGAAGAGCTCCACGCGCACCCACTGCGCCACGGTTTGTGGTGTCCACGACGAGGGCGGCTATACGGAGTATCTGAATTCCCATGATTTGCATTTTGGCAAGAAGGAATCCGTGAAGGACTCCGCCCGTGTGTTGGGTCGGATGTTCGATGGCATCATGTTCCGGGGTTTCTCCCAGCAGACGGTGGAGGACCTGGCGAAATACAGCGGCATTCCCGTCTGGAATGGCCTGACGGACGAGTGGCATCCCTCGCAGGTGCTGGCGGATTTCCTGACCATCCAGGAGCACCTGGGTTCTCTCAAGGGGCTGAAGATGGCATTTGTTGGCGATGGGCGCAACAATGTGGCTAGTTCTCTGATGATTGGCTGCAGCAAGGTCGGCATGGATTTTGTGGATGTCTGTCCCGAAGAGCTCTCGCCCTCCCAGGAGTTGCTGGATTTGGCCAACGAGAATGCCAAGCGCAATGGCTGCAAGATCACCGTGAGCCACGATCCCGTGGAGGGCGTGAAAGGCGCCAATATCCTCTATGCGGATGTGTGGGTCTCCATGGGCGAGGAGGCACTTTTCGACCAGCGTCTGGCTCTTCTGCGGCCCTTCCAGATCAACATGGATATGGTCCGCAATACGGGCAATCTGGAAGCAGGGAAGGTGCTTTTCATGCACTGCCTGCCCGCTTTTCACGACAACAACACCGAGGTTTCCAAGGAAATTGGTGCCATGGAGGTCTCTGACGAGGTCTTCGAGGCGCCCTTCTCCGTGGTCTTTGACGAGGCGGAGAACCGCCTCCATACCATCAAGGCCATGATTGTGGCATCGCTGGCGTAATTTATACAACTCATTTCACGAAAGGAGAATTCGGATATGGCACAACGTCGTATGATGGAAGAGTTGAGCTGGGATGCCTTCAGCTCTCTGCCCCTGGAAGCCCGCGCTCCCTATTTCCTGCAATCCAGTGGACGCCCCTACCACTGCGTCATCGCGCAGCAATTCGACCGTGAATGCCTGGACCACCTGTGCGATCTGGCCACGCGGATTCGTCGCATCGCTAAATCGAAGGTCGGCATGGACTTCCTCTCCAGCCTGATGCGCAACAAGCGCGCGATGCTTTATTTCACCCAGCCTAGCACCCGTACCTTCCTCTCTTTCTTCTCCGCTTGCCAGATTCTGGGCTTCTCACCCGCTGAAGTCCGAGATACCTCCATTTCCAGCGAAATGAAGGGCGAGACCAAGGAAGATACCATCCGTACTTTCAGCTCGTTCTTCGATCTGATTATCATGCGCACGCCCATGCAGGGATTCGCGGAACAGATGGCATGGATGATCTCCCGCACGGAACGTCCTGTTCCCATCATCAATGCAGGTAGCGGCAAAGATCAGCATCCCACACAGGCACTTCTGGATATCTACACCCTGGAACGCTCTTTTGAACACACGGGCGGTATTGATGGCAAGACGGTCCTCTTCTGTGGCGATTTGCTGCGTGGACGCACGGTTCGCTCCCTATCCGGGTTGCTGACGCAGTATAACAATGTCAAGCAGATCTTCGCTGCACCGGATTGTCTCCAGATTGGACAGGATATCCTGGACATGCTGAAGGCGAAGGGCATCGAATACGAGATTACCAACGACTTCAAGGGCCATGTCAAGGACGCTGATGCTGTCTATATGACACGTATCCAGGACGAATGGGATACCAAGCCCGGTGAAAGCGCCACCATGAGCTATAAACACGAGGATTATTGGTTCACGGGCGATGATCTGAAGAACCTCTCCCCCAAGGGCGTTATCATGCACCCACTCCCCAGACGTCAGGAAATCTCCACGGATTGCGATGACGACCCCCGCGCGGTCTATTGGCGCCAGGAACGAAATGGCATGTGGATCCGCGCCGCACTGATCGCTACGATATTCTGCCGCGACCAGGAAATCACACAGTATTATATGCTCAATAACCGGTAACTTCAGCGCCTGTAGGACCTGTAGGACCCGTAGGACCGGTAGGACCGTCCCTGGCGTGTGGGCCGAAGGCGGTAAGGGCGTTCACGCCGCCCTAGAAGATCCCCCTGAAGAAGAGCTCCTTGGCATGCATGCCGAAGGCGGTACGGGCGTTCACGCCGCCCCCAAATCTCTCCTGAAGAAGATTCCCTTGGCATGCATGCCGCAGGCGGTACGGGCGTTCACGCCGCCCTCTGCGCTCGGGCGCAAGCCCAGTGCGTAGTTTGTGCCGCAAGCAGTTTGCGTCCGCAGGTCGTGCCAATACCTGCTCTTTTCTGGAACAGAGCATTTCCCAAAAGTCATGGTCGTTTAC
>DCIO01000129.1 GCA_002315885.1 Lentisphaeria bacterium UBA1724 | reverse complement strand
AAGGCGAAATCGGCCAGGTCCTGACTGTCACCGAGGAGGGCTATATCTGGCAGGATATCCCCGTGGATGACGCACTGGATGGGGCTTCGGAGAACGCCGTCCAGAACAAGGTGGTGACTGCCGCAATCGGCGCTTTGGAAGAGGCCGATAGCGCCATGCAGGATGACATCGCCACTCTGCAGACCGCCACCACGAACCTGGCCGACACGGATACCGCCATCCAAGGCAAGATTGCGGACTTGCAGGCAAAGGATACCGCACTGGCAAACGCCGACACGGCAATGCTGAATTCCATCGGTGCCTTGCAGACCAGGGACAACGAACTGGCAAACGCCCAAGCCACAATCAACACCAACCTCTCCACCATCCAGGGTAATGTCTCCTCTCTCAATGGCGCCAATGCCCTAATCCAGGGAGACATCACCGCCCTGAAAGCCAAGGACACGGAATTGACCGCTACCGACAACACCCTGGCAGGCAATATCACCGCCTTGCAGACAAATACGGCGAAAATTGAGACGACGGCGACCAATCTGCAGAAATCCGTCACCGACCTCCAGACCAAGAATACGGAATTGGAGAAGACGGTCGCAGAACTTCAGACAAAACTGAATACGCTGCTGGGTTTGCTGGAAAACGACGGCCAGGAAGCACAGGTTCTGACCAAAGGCGCAGACAGCACTTTCGGCTGGAAGAACGCCGCCGCAGGCGGTGCACAGGGGCTGACAATCAACCTCGTGGAAGGCTGGAATCTGGTCGCCATCCCAGGCAATGCCAACCTGGACGAAAGCCAGGCGTCACTCCTTGCGGAAATCGAGATTTACACCTACGATAAGGCCCAACAGACATACGCCCCCTCTCAGGGACTTCTGCCACTGAACAGCTATTGGATGCGCGCACCAAGAGCCTGCACGATACATTTTGCTACCGCAAAATAATGCTTTTCCTTCGCCCTAAAGGGCTCACACAGGACAGAAGGGATTCCTAGCTAACCTGGTTTTCGGCTTTCCAGGGAGGCCCTTCGCCCTAAAGGGCTCACACAGGACAGTTCTTCTGGCGTTCTTTTGCCAGGGTGAAGATAAGGGAATAGAGTTTCTGGACCTCCTGGGCGCAGTCGGGAGCCAGATTTCCCAGGCGTTCCAGGACCGCCTGTTCCCGCTGGGGGTCAGTCAGCGGCACGCCCGCGGCCTTCTTTGCCTGCGCCACCTCCGCCATGACTGCCATGCGCCGCTGAAACAGCGCCACCAACTGCTGGTCAATACTATCGATTTCGCTACGGATTTCCTGCAAGTCACGCATTTTCGGAGTTCTCCTGTGGCGTTGTCAGGGCATGATATGGCTTGTGGAAGAATTCCTCCGCCCGGACTTGATTGGCGGGAGTGGCCAGGATAGTCAGCGTATCCCCGCAGGACAATTTCGTATCGCCGCGAGGCACCAGCCACTTTCCGTCACGGGAAATCATGACGATGAAGACGCCCTTGGGGAGATTCAGTTCGCGGATGAGCTTGTCATCCAGATCGCTTCGGTCTGGGATGGTATAGGATGCGGGTTCGTTGTAGGAGAGGTCGTCGGTGTGTTCCTCGCCCTTCTTGTCGGATTTACCCTGATGGAACGAGACCTGATCGAAGGAAATCGGCGCAGTGGGGACCATCTTCAGGGGGGAATCCAGTCCGAGGCGCCGTGCCAATGGCATGATGGTGAAACTCTGGACCACCACGGACAGCAGGACTAGACAGAAGACCAGGTTGAACATCACCTCAAAGACATTCGTGCCGCCGATGGCTGTGGCTTCGGCGACCTGGTAGTCGGTGGCCACAATCAGCATGGGGAAAGTCGCCAGCATAATGGGAGCGCCGCCACGGAGTCCCACCCAGCTCACCAGGGTTTTCGCTTTTCGGGAATAACCGCTGCCAATCATGCAAATGAAGGTCGCCAGCGGACGAGCAAAGAACATCAGGATGATGCCAAGGAGAATACCGAACCACCAATATTGTCCGATGACTCGGGGATTTGCCATGAAACCCAGCAGCGTAAAGAGCACCACTTGCATGAGCCATCCGATGGCGTCCATGAAACGGGAGATGCTATTTCGGAAGACAAAGCGCTTGGAGCCCATATAGACACCGCCCGCGTAGGCCGCCATGAAGCCATTGGCGCGACAGACATCCGCCAGAGAATATGTCAGGAGAACTACGGCCAACCCCAGGACGTAGTAGAGGCCGTCGTAGTCCAGCCGTAAATGATTGAAGAGCCAGACGGCGAGATATGCAACTGCCACCCCCACCGCGATGCCGACACCCATCTTCCAGATGAAATCCGGCACAATCATCAGGTATTGCAACACACCGCCGGCGATCGTATTTCCACGCTGAGCGGTGCAGAAATCCAGGAAGAATAGCGTCAGGAAAGTAGCCATGGGGTCGTTGGAACCCGACTCATATTCCAGGAGCGGCTTCAAATTCCCCTGGAGGCTGACTTTCTTGGAACGGAGGATGGAGAAGACCGCGCTGGCATCCGTGGAAGAGACGATTGCGCCAAGGAGCAGGCACCGCGTCAGGGGAACCGGCCGACCACATACAAATGTCAGAAACCAGGTGGCGCCGCCTAAAAAGAGCGTGGTCAGGAGGACACCCGCCGTGGAGAGGATGGTCCCCGTACGAAATACTTTCTTGATATCGTCAAGGGAAGAATCAAAGCCGCCAGAAAATAGAATGAAGGTCAGTGCGACTGTGCCAATGACGTTAGCATGACGCCAAGGCAACTGGTTGGTAACGCCGACATCCCCTTGAAAGAACTCGTTAAGGATGTGCAGCCCCATGCCAATCAGCAGGAACATCAGCAAGCCAGGCATGCTGAAACGGGAGGAAAGCTTGCTGAAGACAACACAGCCGACAATGAGGACACCCCCCATCAACATCAGGGCAGTCAAATTGTCATAAACCTGAAACATATATTCAATGCTTAATTCTTAATGCTTAATGCTTAATGAAGGATGGGGAGTTATCCCCATACCCCTCTTTTTAACGCCGAAGAGACAGAAGAGCCTATCGGTTCTGTGCGGGGCAATACCATTGTCCCGGAATGGTGAATTCAAAGGCCGATTTTCCGCGGAACGCCTGAGCGCAGCGAAAAATCGGCCTGTTTGATGGCTTTCTGTTTTTTAGAGAGTCGCCAGGGAGGCGTTGAGGTTATTGAGGAACATCATGGCGAAGACCATGGTAAAGATGGCGATAGTCTCCACCACGCCCAGCGCGATGAGGCTGTTGGCGAAGCCCTGCCCCGTTTCGCCGAAGGAATCGCATGCGCCAGCGGCGGCGCGGCCCTGGTAGATTGCGCTGATGCCGATGCCCAGTCCGCCCAGAATACCGACGGCCAGTGCCGCGGGCCAGAGTGCCGCATTCATGTTGAGGACCTGAAGCATGAGGATCAGTCCATAGATGGTCTGGGTCATGGCGACGCCAGAGAAGATGGTCAGCTGGAAAGGCGCGGGTTTGCCCTGGACATAGCAGCGCTTCCAGCTGCCGATGGCACTTGCGGCAGCCATACCGCATCCAATGGCGGAACCGACGGCGGAGAGGCCGAAGGCGGTAATGGCGCCGAAACCAACGAGTGCTTTTGCGGTTGTTGCATCAATCATTGTCTTTTCTCCTTTTTCTGGGGATTTCTTTATGTGACTACTGAAACTACTGAAACTGCTGAAACTACGATCTACACCCAGACCATCTGTCCTGTGTGAGGCCTTTAGGCCGAAGAAGAAGGCCGAAGGATCATTCGAAAGGCTTGTAGGCACGACCGCTCCATTCTACCCCGATATGTCCAGAGAACTCCAGGGTATTGAGTCGGATGCCGTGGACCAGGACGCTCATCAGGGCCATGCAGACATTGAGCAGGTGTCCCGCCAGGATGATGACGAGTCCCACAGGCACCAGGAGCTTGTTGTTTGCCCAGATCATGGTGGCCATGTCATTGAACGCCTTTGCGATGAAGAGACTGGAGAGTCCCACTGCGTAGAGTCGGATGTAGGAGAGCACATCGCCGATGCTGTTGATGAAGGTGAAAGGCGAGTAGATTACATCGCCCACATTCTTCCAGTTGATGCCACAGGAGACAATCAGCGCCGCACCCACCAGATACAGATACTTGGGGATGGTGAAATTCTCGAAGGAGTAGTCGATGAGCAGGCATTTCACGGTGAAGAAATTTCCCCACAGGAAGAGCGCCCAGCCCAGATTTCCCAGTCGGTCCCGCCAGGATTGGACCAGCGAGAGTTTCCACAGATGCCCCATGGAGAGATGGATTGCCGCCAGGAAGAAGCAGAAGAGCTGCGCATTGAACTGCCCACGCTCGTTGTTGGTGAGCCACTCGATGCCGCCCCAACTGAGACCGAACCAGTTGCCCGAGAGACCGCCCCAAATCAGCGTGCAGAGGGACATCCCCAGGAGCAGCTGCATGGCTTGCTTCAGGGCGTTGTTCCGGGTCCTGACCGCCTTCCAGAGCCCCCATCCCGTGGCGATGCAGAAGAGCGCGCCGTATCCCGCGTCACCCACCAGCATTCCGCAGAAGATGGAGAGGAAAATCATCACCGCGATGGAGATATCCACTTCGGTGTAGCCCGGGAGGATGCCGATGAAATCCAGGATGCACTTGGCCATCTCGAAATGCTTGGGCAGACGGAGCTTGGTAGGGACCTGTGAATCGTCCTCGGTCACTTCCTCGTATCGGAGCGCCCAGCCATTCTGCTGAGCGGTCTGGCGGAGTTCCTCCACTTTGTCCTGGGGGACATAGCCCTGCAGATAGCAGAGCGCCGAACCCGCATGGCCCATGCCATCCCGAGTCTTCAGGAACGCGATTTCGGAGACCATGCGCTTCTTCTCGTTTTGGAGGAGCTCCCCATTGAGGACCGCGTGGTCCTTGAGAGCCTCGAAGGCCTTCTGGCGCTCGTCCAGAATCTCCTTGCGTTTCGCTTCCAAAGCCGCCAAATCCGTGCCCATGGCGAAATGCACCACAGGCAAATTCAGTTCATCCAAGGGGGATGGCGAGAGCACCAGCGAGTAGAGCTTGTCCTTGGTCTCCTTGACAACGCATTCCACAGCGCCTTCGGGACGGCCTTCCAAATTCTGGAACCACAGGCGGGCCTGCTTCGTGTTGTTCCGGACCAACAGCGCGTAGTGCCAGCCACGGGCCTCCAATTTCTTGAGGGGCTCCAGGCTGAAATACCCCCAGGGCTCCAACTGACGGATTGCCTGGTCATAGCCATCGCATTCCTCCTGGAGCTGGTTGTATTTTTCCAACAACTCCACGCACTGACGGCAGCATTCTGCGCCATCTTGCATGGAAGCACCCCTCGCCTGGTACTCCTTGAGGTCCAGAGAATTCAGGAATGACATCACCGAATTGAGCTCATTGAGCTCATTCTGGCAACGGCTCAACTCACCGGACTCGGGAGTGACCTGCGGGAGAACGTGCACACTGGCCAGCTTCCGCAGGGAATGGAGCGACTGCGCCTGGTCGTCGGCCAGACAGACAATCGTAGTTTTTATCATTCTCTCGATCATAGTGCGTCAGCGTCCCTTTCTTGGCATTTCGCCTTTGCAATCTTGGAGCGCCCAACAGAGTTGGTCTGCTGGTCGCCAATGTAGATGTTGATGCGACGGATGTTCTCCTGGGCGTCGGGTATCTTCACCTTCTCGAAGAGGTTCACACGCTGGGTCACCGTCCGCAACTCGTCTTCCAGACACGCCACCAACTCCGCCATCAGCTGGCGTTTCAGGCGGAATTCGGCTTTGCGCTCCACCATCTCCAGGGCATCGTCAATCCAAAGGGGTGTCTCGAAGATATCCATCTCCTGGCGTTCCCACTCCAGTCCCCCATGCACGGGGACTTCGGTGCCCGCGATATTCCTGGTGGCCACACGCCACTGGGTGACTTTCTCCGCTTCCAGGCCGTAATCGGGCATGGAGGCAAAGAGCGCCAAATCCGCAGAGTGCTCCAGCACATCCTGTCGATCCTGCTCTTCCAACTCCGCCAGCTTCTCCCGCGCCTGGCGCACCTCCAACTGCAGCTGCTGTTTCTTCAACTGCAAGGTGGGAAGATAACGCTCAAAACGCTTCAGGGCATCCCGCTGGAGCTTGAGTTCATTTTTGGTCAGTTTGACTTTCGCCATCTCGCTGCGCCTCAATGGAATTCGTTATTCCGCATCATCCTGTTTGGCAGTGGGCCAGAACTTCTTGATGAGGTCGGTCTTGACGCCGGTTTCCGCGGGTTCGAAGCACTCCGCCAGGATCTTCCAGCCACGGTCCAGGGCGGCTTCCAGGGGAATATTGACCTTCAGGGACATCATGCCTTCCTCGAAGAGTCGGCCGTATTTCAGGAGTTTCTCATCCCAGGCGGACATACGGAAGCCCATGGCCTGCTTTTCCAGGGTATCGCGGTATTGCGCAAAGAGTCGGATCATGGTATCCATCAGAGTGCGGTGGTCCTCGCGGGTATCCTTATTCACATTCTGCTTCAGGCGTGAGAGTGAGCCGAAGGGCTCGATATGACCGCCGGAGAGATAGAACTGTCCTTCCGTGATGTATCCCGTGTTATCGGGCACGGGGTGTGTCACATCATCGCCGGGCATGGTAGTCACCGCCAGGATGGTGATGGAACCGCCATTTTCACCCTTGAACTGGACCGCCTTCTCGTAGCGGGATGCCAGCTGGCTGTAGAGGTCGCCGGGGTAGCCGCGGTTGGAGGGAATCTGTTCCATGGTGATGGCGATCTCCTTGAGGGAGTCCGCAAAATTGGTCATGTCCGTCAAGAGGCAGAGCACCCGCTTGTGTTCCTGGACCGCGAAATACTCCGCAGTGGCCAGCGCCATATCGGGGACCAGGGTGCATTCCACGGTGGGATCGGCGGCGGTGTGGACAAACATCACCGCACGTGCCAGTGCCCCCTGCTCGTCCAGGGCATTCTTGAAGGAGAGGTAGTCGTCGTATTTCAGTCCCATGCCGCCCAGGACGATGACATCCACCTCAGCCTGCATGGCGATACGTGCCAGCAGCTGGTTGTAGGGCTCGCCGGGAATGGAGAAGATGGGCAGCTTCTGGCTCTCCACCAGGGTATTGAAGATGTCAATCATGGGAATACCCGTACGGATCATCTTACGGGGGATGATACGGCAGGCGGGATTGACGGACGGTCCGCCGATTTCCACCATGTTGTCGGTCAATGCGGGGCCGCCATCACGTGGTGCGCCGTTGCCGGTGAAGATACGCCCCAGCAGATCGGTGGTAGCGGCGACCTGCATCTGGCGCCCCAGGAAACGGACTTCGGAGTCGGTGGAGATGCCTCGTGCGCCAGCGAAGACCTGCAGCGAGACCCGGGAGCCGTTGAGTCGAATGACCTGTGCCAGTGAGCTGAGGTCGCCGCTGCGGACTTCCGCCAATTCGCCATTGGCAACGTTATCTGCCTCGAGGGTGATGACGTTTCCGCTGATTTGGATGATGCGGTGGTAGATCTTTCTCATTTGTGTAGCTCCTTATGCTTCGGCCAGCTTGGCATCCAGCAGTTTTTCGTTTTCGGCGAACTGTGGGGAGTTCCACGCCGAGTAGTTCCAGTCGATGAAGATCTGGCGCAATCCCGCGAAGTACATACGTGCGGCGGCCTTGTCTCCGAAGGTGAATTCCTTCTTGAGGATTTGGTTGAGTTTCTTGAAGACGTATTCCTGTCGTTCTGCGGTGCATGCGCTGTCCACGCTGTCGAAGGTATCCTGCTGGAGGTATACCGCATCCAGGAATTCGCTCTTGAGGTAGGTAACGAAGTCGGAGTTCGGGGTTCCTTCCTCGCCGATGACTTTCATCATCTGCTCAATCTCATTGCCGTTCTTCAGAATCTGTCGAGCGTAGGCGACCTGCTCCAGGGCAACGGTGCTCTTGTATTTGCTCCAGGATTCCAGGGGGTGGATCGCGGGATAGCGTCGGGCGTTGGCGCGGTCGCGGGAGAGCGCCAGGAAGGACCCCACGACCTTCAGGGTGGCCTGGGTCACGGGTTCCTCGAAGTTACCGCCGGCGGGAGAGACTGCGCCGCAGATGGTGATGGAGCCCTTTTCGCCGTTGTTCAGGCGGACCAGGCCTGCGCGCTCGTAGAAGCTTGCCACCAGGGATTCCAGGTATGCGGGGAAGGCCTCTTCGCCAGGGATTTCTTCCAGTCGGCCGGATTCCTCGCGGAGTGCCTGTGCCCAGCGGCTGGTGGAGTCCGCCAGCAGGAGCACGTTCAGGCCCATCTGGCGATAGTATTCCGCCAGAGTCACGCTGGTGTAGATGGATGACTCACGGGAGGCCACGGGCATGGAGCTGGTGTTGCAGATGATGATGGTTCGGTCGATGAGCTTGCGGCCCGTGCGGGGGTCTTCCAGAACCGGGAATTCCTGCAGGATTTCCACCACTTCGCCGGCGCGTTCGCCCACGGCCGCCACGATGACGATATCCGCTTCGCTGCGCTGGGAGAGCGCGTGCTGGAGGACGGTCTTTCCGGCGCCGAAGGGTCCGGGGGTGCAGAAGGTACCGCCCTTGGCCACGGGGAAGAAGGTGTCGATGGAGCGGACCTGTGTGACCATGGGCTCCACAGGCAGCAGCTTCTCCCGATAGGTGCTGATGGGGACACGGACGGGCCAGGCCTGGACCATCTTGATCTCCCGCTCCTCGCCTGACTCGTTCACCGCCTTGGCCACCGTGGTACGGATGCTGTATTTGCCAGGGGCGATGACCCAGGTGATCTTCCATACGCCGAGCCAGCCAAAGGGCACCATGATCTTGTGATGGAAGATGCCCTCGGGCACCCAGCCCACCTCGTCACTGCCAAAGACCTCGTCGCCCACTTTTGCGGTGGGGGTGTATTCCCACTCTTTCTTGTCATCCAGGGGATAGATGTATGTACCGCGCTTGAGGAAGAGTGACTCCTCCGCCAACCGCGGCAGGGGATTCTGGAGGCCGTCGAAGACCTGCGTCAGCAGTCCGGGGCCCAATTCCACGGAGAGAAGCGCGCCAGTGAATTCCACGGCATCGCCCACTTTGATGCCGTTGGTGGCCTCAAAGACCTGCAAGTCCGCTTCCTTGCCACGCACACGAATCACCTCGCTCTTCAGCCGGGCGCCATCCGCCACCTGGACGAAGGCCACTTCATTCTGGATTACGCTGGTGTGGAATTCCACACTCACCAGGTTGCCGTTGACTCCCGTCACATGGCCTGTCTTCAGAGTTGCTTCACTCATTCTCACTCCTCAAAAATAACAACTACTCTTCCACTGAAATTCGATTGGCGGCGGCTTCGTCCAGATGCTTGGACACCATCGCCTCAAAGACGCCCTTCCCCGCCTCGGCGGTCCGCTTGCGGCGGTTCTCCAACAGCAACAGCTTCAACGCATAGACCACCAGCGCCGAAAAATTGAAATACTCCTGGTTCGCCAGGTCTTCCAGGCGATTCCACTGGAGCAACTCCCAGGCATCCTGCTTTTCGTGGATGCCCTTCGTCAACAAAATCGCCTCCAGTTTGCGGACCTCATCGGGGTAGGTCTCACGCTCCGGATGCAAATACAACGCGCTGTCCGACTTGCGGCGCTGGGCACGCCACAGTGCGATGACCTGGCTCATGACCGTGCACCAGTGGTTCCAGGATGCCAGCACGGGCAATTCCTTCGCCTGGTCGGCATTGGGGCGCAGAGTCAGCTTGGCCAGCTTCGCGTATTCCTTTGCAGAGACCAGGTTCTTGCAGGAATCCAGGAAAGCCTCATAGTCCACAGCGCCCTCCCCCTCAAAGGAGAGCATGGGCAGCGACGATAGGATATAGATGAAGTCGCTTGCCATCGTGCTATTCCGTGATCAGCGCTCCGAGGGCGGGCGAGAGATGCGCGGCCACCGCTTCGGCCAGCGCCTCGTCCGAGAAGTCATAGACCACCTGCTTGCCAGAGAAGGTCAGCTGGAAACCGCCAGCGAGGCGCTTGTCGGGCTTGAGATTGACACGGGCCTGCAAATCGCTGGCCAAGGCGGCCTTCACGGCATCCGTCAATTCCGCCAGGTCATTTGCGGGAACCAACACCGCGATATCGTCGGTGTTGCCCTGCTCTTTCAGATAGCTGGCGCAGAGTTCGCCAATCACCTTGCCCACCACGCCGGGCTTGCACTCGGCCTTCAACAGCTGCGCAACCGCACCCTGGACACGGGACTGGAGTTCCTGACGGACCTGCAAAAGCACCTGCCGACCGCTGAGCTTCATGGCTTCGTCGGCCTTCTGGCGCAGCATCTTGCACTCCGCTTCGGCTTGGGCGACCATCTCCTGGGCCTGGGCCTGCGCCTTCTCCACAATCGCCTTCGCCTCGGCCTGGCCCTGGGCAATCAGGCGGGCCTTCTCTTCCTCGCCTTTGCGCACGCCTTCCTTGTCCAACCGTTCCAGCAACGCCTGCAATTCATCAGCCATAAGTCTTTTCTTCTCCTTGTGGTAGTTATTTCGTCTTTGCCTTCTCGGCCCAATCTCGATTCTCAATTCACAATGCTCAATTCTCAATTCTCAATTCTTGATTCGGGATTAAAGAAATTCCGAATTCCGAATTGAAAAAGAGGGGGCATGGGGGATACCTCCACCATCCTTCATTAAGCATTGAGCATTAAGCATTAAGCATTGAATTAGTCTTTCCCCGTCCAGCAGTATGTGCACAGTCCTTCGGGTGGCACGCCAATGGCCTTGATCGTATCTTCCAGAGTCTGGTATTTCAGGGTAGTGAAGCCCATCTCACGACGGATCATCTCCACCATCTGGCGATACCTCTCGGAATTGACATCCGTGTATTCGTCCAGTCGCGCGGTATCTTCCTTGCCGCCTTCCAGGGCATGGACGGCGCGTCGCGCGATCAATTCCAGGGGCCCGCGGGAGGGTGAGAAATTCAGGTATTTGCAACCGAAGAGGATGGGCGGGCATGCGGCGCGCACATGGACTTCCTTGCAACCCCATTCGGGCAAGCGGGCGAAGGTGTCCTTGAGCTGTGTGCCGCGGACGATGGAGTCCTCGCAGAAGAGCAACCGCTGTCCGCGGATGAAATCGTTGATGGGAATCAGCTTCATCTTCGCCACATGCAGACGCGTGGTCTGGGAATCGGAGATGAAGCTACGTGGCCAGGTGGGGGTGTATTTGACGAACGAGCGCCTGTAGGGCAGATGGGTGGCGCTGGCATAGCCCAGTGCGTGTGCGGTACCGGAATCCGGCACACCCGCCACTGCGTCCACTTCCACATCCTTGTCCCGTGCGGCCAATGCGGCGCCGCAGCGATAGCGGACTTCCTCCACATTGATGCCATCGTAGGCGGATGCAGGGAAACCGTAGTAGATCCACATGAATGCGCACATGCGGCACTTCTTGCGGGCGGGATAAATGGGCTTGATTTCGAAGGAATTGGCATCCAGCAGGACCACCTCGCCGGGGCCCAGCCACCGGACAATCTTGTAGCCCAGGTTATGGAGCGCGCAGGCCTCCAGGGATGCCGCCAGGGAGCCGTCCTCCTTCTTGCCGATGACGACAGGGGTGCGGCCCAGGCGGTCGCGGCAGGCAAAGACGCCCTTGGGTGTCAGAACCAATGCGCTGCAGGAGCCCTCGATCTTCTCCTGCATGGCCAGGATGCCCTCTTCAATCGTTGGCTTGCTGGCGACCAGCGCCGCGGCAATTTCCGTGGGACCGATCTTTCCATTCACCAACTCGGAAAAATGGATGCCGCCCTTGAAGAGTTCCTTCTGGAGTTCCTCCTGGTTGGTGATGAGACCCACCATGGTGATACCGAAGGTGCCGCCCTCGCCAGAGACATTCAACGGTTGGGGATCCGTGTCGGAGACGCTGCCGATGCCGAGATTGCCGTGCATGCCGTCCAGGTGCTGTTCGAATTTGGAACGGAATGGGTCTTTACGGATGTCATGGATGAAACGCTGAAAACCGCTCTCGCCATATACAAGCAACCCACCGCGGATATTTCCCAAGTGGGAATGATAATCCGCACCGTAGAAGATATCTGCTACACAAGAACTCTTAGAAACGGAACCAAAAAAGCCGCCCATGGATGCATGCTCCAAAAATGAAAATCCTACTTGCGGAGACATCCCGCAAGAATGAGCCTCTAATATAAATTCTCACACTCTTTCCGATGTATTTTTTTGTCAGCAAAACACACAAAAAAAGGATTTTTTCGGGACAAAACTTGAAAACCAGGCAACGGGGGCAGGACGGGTAGGACGGGTAGGTCCTATTCATCCTATTCGTCCTCCACGGAGTTTTCCTGTGGTTTATGTTCGTCCTGTGTGTCCTGGATTTGGTCTTCGTATCCGTCCAGTGCGGAGAATGGCGCGAATTGTGCGGCCCGGTCCAACATGGTCATGCGCGGATGTTTCTCCGAGACATGATGCGGCAGATTGATGATATCCGCATACCGTGAGATACCCTCTTCAGACATGATGACCTCCGATTTGCTGGTTGCGTTCTCGGGTGGTGGCGCCTTCCTCAAAATTCATCCCCTTCAGAATCGCGTTCTTCCCCAGTTTATTGCGGATGGCGATGACGGCTTCCTGCTGACGGCGCTCCCGCGCCAGCTCCGCATCCACCCTTTCCTGGATTGCGGGGTCTTCCTGGTATTCCGCAAAGAGCTCTGGCTGGACCAGCGTCTTCTTTTCCAGGCGTGCGGCCTGCTCTTCCCGAACCACCCGTCCCGCAGTCAGATTCAGGCGTCGTACCAGGAGTGTCTTGTCCACCACGTCATCGAAGACAGCGGAAGCGGCCTCCACCAGCACTCGTCCCGAGGAGACCCACTGGCTTAGGGAGATGCTGCCATGTGCGGCCTCGGGGACCGTCCTGCCGTAGTGGTCCTGGTGGATGGCACCGTGATACTGCTGACGTCGTTCTACCTCGCGGAGATTGGCGATATCGTATCCCACATCCACCACCACCTGGTCCGTCACCAGCTTTTTCTCCACCAGACGCAATGCCAGCTGGTCTGCCATTTCCCGAATGACCAGCCGTGCCTTGTCAAAATCGTAGGGTTGCGAGAGCACCTGTCCTGTGCCCAGGCTGTTGCTGGAGGGTCGGTATGCCTTGATTTCCTTCAGCGTGCAGGGTTCCCATCCCCAGGCGTGGTCGATGAGCAATTCCGCATTGACCCCGAAGAGCTTGTAGAGGAGGTCTTCGTTCATGAGCGACATCCACGCCACATCCCCCATGGTATACATCCCGTGAGCGGCCAGACGGGTAGCATAGCCACGCCCAATCCGCCAGAAATCCGTCAAAGGCCGGTGATTCCACAGCATCAACCGATACTCCATTTCACCCATTTCAGCGATGCGGACGCCCTGTTCGTCAGCCGGGATGCGCTTCGCCACGATATCCATGGCGATTTTGCAGAGATAGAGATTCGGAGCAATGCCCACCGTGGCAGTAATCCCCGTTTCCGCCAGGACCTCGCCAATCAACTTCCGGGCAAAATCACGGGCCGAGGTATGATAGAGACGGAGATACTGAGTGGCCTCGATGAAGACCTCGTCAATGGAATAGACATGGATGTGCTCGGGAGCGATGTATCGGAGGTAGATTTCGTAGATATGGGAACTGACATCCAGATAACGCCCCATGCGGGGTTTCGCCACAACGTAATCCAGCGCCAACGACGGATCCGACTGCAACTGGGGTTCGTCAGAACTGGAACCGCGAAAACGCCGACCAGGGGCGTTCATCCGACGCAGCTCGTTGTACGCGCGGACCTTCTCCACCACCTCGAAAAGACGAGGCCGTCCAGGAACGCCGTGGGATTTCAAGGCGGGAGTCACCGCCAGGCAGATGGTCTTTTCCGTACGGCTGGCATCTGCCACCACCAGGTGGGTGGTCAACGGGTTGAGCTTCCTGTCCACGCACTCCACGGATGCGTAGAAGGACTTCAGGTCAATGGCAATGTAGGTCTCTTCGGGCATACAAATAGTATAACACTTTTTTGATAGAAATTCTTCACAAAAATCAAATATTTTTTTGATATTTTAAAGCTAGACCGGCTCAAACCGACCCGGTGTAGAAGACCAGGTCGGTAGAGCCTCTAGACCTTCTTGGAGTTTCTAGCTAGAGCTTCTAGAGTCTCTAGACTTTCTAGCTAGAGCTTCTAGGCACCCTAGGCTACTTCGACG